>JBBSBD010000071.1:0-24625 GCA_038251675.1 Chitinophagales bacterium
ATTAAATTAATTCCTTATTGGCTCGATGCGATGGAAAAGGAAAGCCATATTTGTTTTTTTACATAGAAATCAATTTATTCAAAAAAAAATCAAATTGTGCTTGACGAGCGTTGATAGGGCTGGTTGTGTGATTTAAAATGCGGGTCTGCAAAAAAGAATATAACAAGGCTGGCTTGTGCATCAGCTATTTTTCATGATAGTATAAATTGCAACCAAATTTGAGTTTATTTTTTCTATCATTTTTTCTATCATTTTATTGTCATTTTATCGCAGACGAATTTTTTGGAACCTTGTTGCTAACTAATTGCAGCTACCCGAAGGTGGCAATTTGGGCCACTAAATTGTCTATACGCACCAAAGTTTATTAGATGCACCAATGTTTGTATTCGTACTTCCCCGCCATTTTGGGTAGGTGCTGTATGTAGATTCCGCAGGATTAGATTGAAGGACATTTGCCTTACCGAGGGGAAAATTTGATGCTGTACTGAATTTTAAACTCAGTGCATAAATTTAACTTATTTTTCTGTCTCATATCGGATGAATTTCAAGCAAGCCTTTTCCTTTGGAATACTATCAAATCACACTATCACGGTGCTCCTGTTTTGTAAAAACATCAACCCTCCTGATAGCAATCGGGACTACACCGCAAAAGTTAAAAAATTGATTCTTTCAGGATTTCTGATCTTATAGCCTCTGATAGGTATTGGTTTTAAATTGAAAATAAGCAAATATACAAACTTGTTGCATGTAATTACCTGTTGTAAGTTTCTTTATCGGTATCAGTAGTTGCCGATTACGGATATTTTTTTTTTGATGGAACACTAATGACAGCTGGGTTGTGTAGCTTGTGCGAATTGCAAATGTGCTTCCAAATACGTTGCCATTAATTGAAGCGGACTTGTAAGTTTAATTTCAAAAAAGTTCTTCCGTTGTCTTTATACAAGTCTCCAAAATTGTAACGGTTTGTACTTGCTTGCTAAAGTCTTGTGTTGTTGAGTATCCCAAATGTGTGTATTGTGTAACTTATTTCTAAAATCGTGTAACACTTTTCAATATAAAACTATTCACCTTTATAGCGTAATTACAAAAAATATAATTCATACTAACAATTTTTAAAACCAAAAACCAATATGGCACTCTTAAAAGTAATCGAGCTATTAGCCGAATCAAAAAAAAGCTGGGAAGATGCAGCTCAAAATGCAGTTACCGAAGCATCAAAATCTATCCGTAACATCCGCTCGGTATATATCAAAGATTTTAATGCCGAAGTAGATGAAAAAGGAAAGATTACTCATTGGCGTTTAAATTGCAAAATAAGTTTCGAAGTAAATGGCGATGAGTAAAGCCCTTATCATTGGCGGTATTCTCATTTTCAACAATCAAATAAAACTGCCTGTCCCTTTCGGTCAAGTTGACTTGATTATTTAATTAAATGCTTATCTGCTTAATGCAAGTTGATCAGTACGCTCCGGTCCGGCTCAGGTAAAAAAGTAACCAGCCGCAGGCAGGCTATTGCAATCGGGTTTACCAAAGCGCGCAAGGCGGGGGCAAAAGTACCCAAGAAAAAGAGTGCGGCAAAAAAGCAGCAAAATTTAGAAACTAAATAATAATTCATCTATGAAAAAAGAACGAAATAGTCCTGTTAAAAATCAAATCAAACAAAATAATTCTGTTGATCCCGAAAGGAATATTCCAGTAAAGCCGGATATAAACCCTGACCCTACCCAGCCAAAACCCGGAGGAAATGAACCTGAAAAAAATGATCCAACACGAATTGAAGAGCCAGGTAAAATTGACCCTACCCGCATAGATGAACCTACACCGGCAAAACCGAAAACATAAAGAAATAATGATAAAAAGCATTAAATAAAATATCGGGCAACAGCGAAAATGAAGAGCAGGCAACAATGTTTCTGACAAAATATTATATTCAATACTAAAATTAGAAATAAAAAAATGAAAACTGCATTGATGCTTGTCAAACATGTGCTGATGCATGTGAAACCCCAGCTGGCGCGGATTTGTAACATAGCGAAGCCTTGCCTGCAGCAAGCAGGGATATCTTTAGCCGAAAGCTAAAAATCCGTGTCTACCTATACCTGATTTTTCATTTCAACTGTACCCCAATTCTTAATACTTCAATCTCCATTCAAATAATTTATTCAATCCAAAAAAGTCCGGGTGCAACTCTACACCTCGCCCGGGCTTATTTCGCAATGTGGGTATTTCTCCTTCCGGAATACCCACTCACGGATAAGCGTTTTGTAAGTGTCAGTATACTTGCTTCGGAGCACATTGAAAAGGGTGTTGTGTGGCTTTACAATGTCCTTGCGCTTTGGGTTTTGGTTAGAGCTGGGATTAATTCTACTTCAGAAGAAATACAATTACCGGTTTTTTATTTGCGAATCGAAATGCCCAAAGGAATAAAATAGAATATTGTACATTTACGAAACGAACGAGGCTCATTTTTACAATCAGTAAAAAGTCAGAATATGAAAAAATTAAATGAGTTATCTGCAACCGCAATTTCCGGAAACGATATAAGTTCATCCTGTTTGTATGTTTCGGCATTAGCCATTATTTATGCGGGACAATACGCCTGGATATCGTTACTTATGGTGGGTGCAGTCCTTTTTTTGTTTCGAAAAATTTATGGGGAAGTTGTAGGTGCCCTACCTCTTAACGGAGGAGCTTATAATGCGCTGTTAAACACAACGAGAAAGTCAGTGGCTTCTCTTGCTGCAACACTTACCTTACTTTCCTATATGGCTACTGCTGTTATTTCAGCAAACGAAGCGGTTCATTATGCCCACACCATAATCCCCTTGTTACCAATTATAATTTCTACAATTGCCCTTCTGGCAGCTTTCATGGGTTTAAGTATAATTGGTATCGGCGAATCATCCAAAGTCGCTGTTGTAATTTTTATTTTTCACCTTGTATCACTGGTTTTGCTTTCATTTTTTTGCGGTTTGTATTTATTTTCACACGGATTTGATGTGTTTACTGCAAATTTCATATTGCCGCCTAAAGAAGGAGGAATAATAACTGCCCTGTTTTTTGGATTTGCCGCTGCCATGCTTGGAATAAGCGGTTTTGAAAGTTCGGCCAATTTTGTTGAAGAACAGGATAAAGGTGTTTTTCGTAAAACATTAAAAAACATGTGGATTGTGGTCATTGTTTTCAATCCATTAATGGCATTTTTAGCGCTGGCAATCATTCCAATGAGTGCTGTTGAACAAAATCAGGAAGCGCTTTTGTCTTTTATGGGAACGGTATCGGGTGGTTCATGGCTTTCTCTGTTAATTTCAATCGATGCCTCGCTGGTATTGAGTGGTGCAGTTCTGACAGCTTTTATAGGAGTCAGTGGCTTGGTTGAACGAATGACTTTAGATCGGGTGCTTCCTCCGTTTTTATTAAAGAAAAACAAAAGAGGAAGTCCTTATCGCATTGCGATGGCATTTTTTTTATTGTGTGTTTCTATTTTACTTATTACCAAAGGTAAATTAAGTGCTTTAGCCGGCGTATATACCATCGCGTTCCTATCTGTGATGGTGCTGTTTGGAGTAGGAAATATTCTGCTTAAAATTAACCGTAAAAATCTTCCCAGACCGGAAACCTCAAACTGGCTTTCATTGTTTGTGGCTATAGCAGCCGTTTTGATCGCTTTAATTGGAAATGCGATGTTGAATCCGGCCTATCTTAGAGTTTTCTTTGAGTATTTTATTCCAGCCTTCCTGATTGTCATGATCATGCTCAATCGTATTCCGATTCTGAAAATACTCCTAAATATTATTAAGTACATTTTTGAACCAATACAGAATACGGTTATGAATACCAATAATTCCATTCAGAAATCAATTGATAAAATCAATTCTCAGGAATTTGTGTTTTTCACAAAAGGTGATGATGTCGAAACCTTGAACAAGGTCATGCTATATATACAAAAAAATGAAAATACCAGAAAATTAAGGATTGTAACCATATATGAAAAAGGTAGAAACCCATCGAAACAATTGATATCTGATATTAAGGTATTGGATCGGGAATATCCGGCAATTAAAATTGATTTCATTCGCATGGAAGGAATATTTGAACCGGAATTGATCAATAAGTTGTCTAAAGACTGGAAAATACCGATAAATTTCATGTTCATAGGTTCACCCGGCGATCATTTTCCGTACCGGATTGAACAGCTTGGTGGAGTAAGATTAATCATTTAATAAGATTTTTTTTGTTGAAATCCCGCTTAAAACGGCAATCGCATTTTGTACCCGGTTAATTCCATTGGTAGTTAAATGGGTGATTCTGATACTTGTTGGGCCAATTGTTTTGGCAAAGAATCCGGGTAACTGACCATCTTTTGCCATTTGATAAGAAATATTAGTTGCAGCATATAAAACGGCATTAATAGATGATGATGTAGCAAAAAATGCGGCAATTGAAATAATAGTAAACCCAATTGTTCCAAAAATAGGTTTAGCTGTTTCAGCCAAAGCAAAGTCTTTAGCTTCAATTACCTTGTCAACTTCCAGGTTGCCAAAAACAGCAATTGCCAACGCAGTATAAATAACCATTGTAATAGCAATTGAAATAAAAATTGCTTTCATTAAGTTCTTTTCCGGATTAACAATATCTTCAGCGGTATTTGTAATTATTCTAAATCCTTCGTATGAAAAGAAGGTTATAGCAATGCTAAATAGGATTTTATTGGATGAAGGATATAATGACGGTGCCATTAATTCAGGTCTCATATTGATTAAACCTGCAATGGCAAATGCGACTAATATTATAATGGTAATTAGAACCGCTACATTTTGAAATTTAACCAACTTTTTTATTCCGAAATATTGCACTACTCCAAGTAATGTCATTATCGATAAAGCAAATATATTAGTGTATAACAAAGACCCTTTCAAATTTAATAAAGCTGTAGCATAGCTTCCAAAGGCCTTAGCCAATAATGCCAGTGATAATATGGTTGCTAAATACAGCATAACACTTATCCCACCAGTAAAAATGTTTACACCAAATGACCGGACTACATATTCTACAATGCCACCAGCGGCAGGGTAACGTGCTCCTAATTTTGCTAAGGAGTAACCACTAATTGCTGCTACAATTCCTCCTAAAATAAATGAGATGTAAACAGCTTTACCTGCAATTGCTCCGGCCTGTCCCATAAGAGCAAATATTCCTGCACCAATCATGGCTCCAACGCCTAATCCAACTGCCGACCATAAACTTATTTTTTTTGTGGAATTATTCATTTTAAAAAAAGTGTTTAATCTGTAATTTTTTAACAAGGTTGTTATATTCTTTAGAATTACCTTTTTTGATTTTTATTATTTGATAATCATGGTCTAATTTTTTACGTATCTGTTGAGTTGTAAGGTTTTTTATACTTGTTGCTAATGCCGCTTATACATTGTTGGGGCATCGCGCTTTATTCTTAACTTCCTGTTCATTTTGTTTCCCAATGTAAAAACCACTTCTCACCAGCAAAAATCAGTACCATCATAACACCGGACAAAGCCACAACAAAAAGGTCAGAGGATGCTTTTATCCAAAGAAATGCTCCCAGGATAATCACGTCAAATAACAAGGCGGTACTAACAATAACAGGGTTTGCATTTACATCTTTTCGTAACCTGGTTAACACTCCCCAATGAACAACCATATCCATAACAATGTAAAAGATAGCACCCAATGAGGCAATCCGTGTTAAATCGAAGAATATGGTTAAAACAATGGCAATTACTATGGTATAAACCAACATGTGCTTTTGAATACTACCCGGCATACCAAAATGGCTGTGAGGAATGAGCTTCATATCAGTCAACATGGCGGACATTCGGGAAACAGCAAAGACATTGGCAATAACCCCTGAAACAGTTGCTATAATGGCAATACCTACTGTAAACCAAAGTCCATATTTACCAAATGAGGGACGGGCTGCCTCAGCAAGGGAATAAT
Organism: Chitinophagales bacterium; assembly: GCA_038251675.1. GTDB lineage: Bacteria > Bacteroidota > Bacteroidia > Chitinophagales > Chitinophagaceae > Ginsengibacter. The sequence continues at coordinate 5,977 of JBBSBD010000071.1, forward strand.
CCTTAGCTTCAATAATTTGGGGCACAGAAAGGTTTGCAGATACCGCAAAGGCGACCAATAAATAAACCACGGTACATATAAAAAGAGAAATGATGATGGCTCTGCCAACATTTTTATGAGGGTTCTCTACCTCTCCACCGCTATTGGTGATGGTGGTAAAGCCTGCAAAGGCCAGAGTAGTAAGGGCAAAAGCTCCTAAATAGCTTGCGATGCTGAGTTTTCCTGACACTTCGGAAGGGATTGCCGACTGAAATGAGAAGCCAGCTACCCATAGTCCGCCAAGGGCAAAAACAGCAATTCCACCTACTTTTAAAATGGCCATAATTAGTGCGGTTCTTTGTACTGTCTTATTTCCTGCAATATTGATCAGGAAGGTGGCTACTAATAATATTACCCCTAACAAGGGAATCCAAAAACTTCCTGTGTTTCTGTCAAAAAGCTGCATGATATAGGTACCAAAAGTACGAGCCACCAGGCTTTGGTTTATGATCATGGCAAATACCATTAACAAAGCCGAACCTACTGCAATGGTTGTTTTACCGTAAGCTTTTATTAAAATCATGGCAATGCCCCCGGAAGAGGGGTAGGCATTGGATACTTTTATGTAGGAGTAGGAACTGAAGCTCACTAAAATTGCTCCAACCAGGAATATGAAGGGGAACCAATCACCGGAGAGCTCTGCTACCTGTCCCAGTAATGCAAAGATGGCAGCTCCAATCATAACACCTGTTCCTAATGAAACAGCTCCTGTTAAGGTCAAACTATTTTTTTTGTAATTACTCATTCTCTAAAATCTTGTTGTTAACCCTGCGCCAAAGCCAAAGCGGTTGTCATAGCCTGCCATCAGTGAAAAGTTCCTTGATAGAAAAAACTCCAACCCTGCAGACCATACCAATTCCTCATTGTAGAGGTCTCCGCCCACCAGGTTATGCTCCTGGCTGATATCGTTTACCCAGCCAAAATCAGCCCGATATTCTATTTCCCCAAAAGCTATTGTTCTGGGTAATATCATGAACTCCCGCCCCAGGCTGATCTTCGGTCGTAGCAGGTTATCAATACGCACATCCAGGTCAAACATATAAGGAGTAAAGAAACGGAATCCGGCCACTGCAGTAGTGACCACATCATCAAAGCTGTTTTTCGTTTCATTTTCCACATTTACACCACCAAATACCCTGAAATAATCATAGAGGTAGCGCTCATAAGTGAATTCGCCTTCGGCTATCTTATTCCAGCCATATCCGGCATTCAGGTTAAACTGGTTGCGGGTGTTCGACGAAACCAGATTTAGTGCAGTCATGTGAGAAGCCACATCCAGCAAGCCCCAGGAATAATACTTATTGGTTTCGTGGATTAATTTTTTAACGGGGTAATCCTCCATACGAGGATCGCGCGGAGTACCGTAACTGTAAACCCTCGCCATACCACCCACGAGATGATAGAGCACATGGCAATGAAAGAACCAGTCACCGTATTCATTGGCGTCAAACTCAATCACCACTTTTTGCATAGGAGGAACATTCACTGTGTGTTTTAATGGAGAAAACTCACCATTTTTATTAATAACCCTGAAGAAGTGACCGTGCAGGTGCATTGGGTGATGCATCATGGTCAGGTTGTTCAGTGTGATCCGCACCACCTGGCCTTTTTCAATTTGTATTTTGTCTGCTTCAGAGAGTGGTACCCCGTTCATGCTCCAGATGTAGCGCCACATATTGCCGGTGAGGTTCAACAACACCTCCTTTACCGGTTTGTCTTCGGGGTAGGTTGTTTTCTCCGTTGCTTTTAAATAATCATAATTGTACTCCGAAAACATATTCATTCCCGCCATACTTCCCTTGCTTTCCGCTTGCATTTCCATACCGCCATCCATAGGTTTTGTGGTATCCGGTTTCATCTTATGGCCATGTCCCATGTCAGTGCCCTCCATCTGCATTTCTCCGTTTCCCTTGTCCATTTCACCATCCATCTTCATTCCCCAGTTGGCTTTTAATTTATAAGGCTCTTCTTCAGAGGGATTGAACTTCATGGCCGGAGCGCCCATGCGCATATCCATCCTGGCCATTTGTTTCATCATGGCAATTTTGTCCGGCCGGTGCACATCGGGTGCCTTCAGTGTATCCCCGCTTCCCAGGTAGGCCGATGTTTTCCCGGAGCCATCCTGCACGGAGGCCCTTACTTCAATTTGTCCGTCTGTGGGAATGCTTACAATAAAATCATAGGTTTCGGCTATACCGATAAAGGTTTTGTTGTGTTTTACCGGAACTACCTGTGGACCATCCGCAGCCACCAAAATCGGGTCTTCGCCCCCAAAAGTGAGCCAGTATTGCGAGGAAGCCGAGGCGTTGATAATGCGTAACCGCACATTTTCTCCAGGTTGAAATTTGGGATATGCGGCACTTTGCTCACCATTTATCAGGAATGCCGGGTAGTAAATATCGGCAATGTCGGCCCCTTCCATTCGTTGTCGCCAGAAATTAAGCTGTGCACCCAGGCCACCCCGGGCAATGACCATACTGAGTGGTGTGGAAGTCCCTTTTTTGATGCCGTACCATTCATTGCCTCTTTTTAGATTACGAAGCACATTCATCGGTTTTTGGTTGGTCCAGTCGGAAATGACCAGGACTAAATCATCATCATACCCGAGGGTTTTCTCTTTGGGTTCAATTACGATGCTGCCATAAACCCCACTTTGTTCCTGCAGCATAGTATGTGAATGATACCAATAGGTGCCGGACTGTTTCAGCGGGAACTCATATTTTTGCGTTTTCCCGGGTTTAATAGGTGGTGTGGTCAGGTAAGGTACACCGTCGAAAAAATTTGGCAATAAAATACCATGCCAGTGTACGGAAGTTTCCACATCCATCTCATTTTTCACGTAGATAACCGCGTAATCACCCTCGGTAAAACGCAGGCTTGGGCCGGGTATCTGCCCGTTGATGGTCATGCCCTTGACGTCTTTGCCAGCTTTGTTTACGGTTTCCTGCCGCAGAGTGAGGTGGTAAGTTATGGTGTCGGTTTGGGCATAGCCATGGATAACTGACACAAAGAGAAAAATTGAGAAAAATAAAACGAGAATTTTTTTCATAATTATAGTTTTTTCATAATTTGGGTTTAATTCTTTTGATACTTCATTTTCTTCAAGATATAAGGTCTGCCAATAAAAATCGAAAGTATTAGAAACAATATAATTAGTAATGGTATTGGATTGTTTTTGAACTGCATATAAGACGAAAGTAAAATGGCTATCAAACAAGCAACAGAGCCTATAAGAGATAATATTCTGTATTTAACCTTTTGTTGAAAGCTGAGATAATTGACTATACCGAAAGTGATCAGGAAAATAAGACTAGCTGCATCTACTAATGTATTCAAAGATCCAATGGTAGCCAATATTGCTGCCAATCCTGCAATAATTAGAATGGCATAATAAGGTATATTTGCTTCATTTTCTTTTACAAAAATATGTGGTAGGTCTTTCTTTTTGGCCACTGTTTCCATCAACCTACCAGTTGAAAATAGCGTTGCATTAATGGCTGAACCAGTCGAAAACGCGGCAGCAATAGTAACTAAAACCAATCCGGTAATCCCAAAAGCTTGTTTCCCTGCGATAGATAAGGCAACTTCTTTTTCCTGAATTAATGTATCAGCACCAACCAACATGGTAGCACCAAATGCAACCAATATGTAAATACAAATGACTGCAATAACGGCTGAAATAGTCGCTCTGGGTAATGTCATTTCTGGGTTTTTAATATCTTTATAATCATAAGACAGAAGCTGAAAACCCTCATAAGCCATAAATATAGTTGCCGCCCCAACAATTGCAGTATTCCAGCTTTTTGCTTCAATTCCGGCTGTAAGTTGTTCTGGATTCCAATGAATTATTCCAAATATTGCCAGACCTAAAAGAACAAAAAGTTTTCCCCATACGGTTATTATTTCCAATCTGGATGAATCTCCTACACCTCTTAAATTTACTAATGCCAATATCGCAATAATAGAAAATGCGAGAACCCTTGGAAACCAAGTCCCCCAATTTAATAGGTGAGCCACATAATGTCCGAATGTAAAAGCATAAACAGACATGGTTAAAATATATCCAATAATTAATATCCAGGATAAACTGCCAGCAAAACCTTTATGATTGATTTCATTTAGGAAAGTAAATGCACCGCCACTTTTCTGGTATTTTATAGATAATTGGCTGTAACTATGTGCTGATATTAGAGCTATAAGTCCTGCTATGACAAAACTTAACCAAGCCCATTGCCCGGCTATGCTTATAATTACGCCTAAAACTGAAAATATTCCACCTCCAACCATACCACCCACAGCCATAGACCATGTGGCATTGAAACTCATCTTTTTATTTTCTTTGGTCATTTCTATTTTTTTTCTTACACTCTGTGTGAATACTGCCAAGTTATTTAATCAAATTTAATTCAGGTAACGGGTACCAGAATGCTACATTAATTATTTCGTTGCATTTTTCTGTCCCTAAATTGATAAAATCAATAATCCTATCATGGGCAGGGAAATAAGCATGACAATATCGAGGAGTAACTGTTTCAGGTACAATACCAATATAATCTACTCCGCTTGCCATTCTATATATTTCTTCCGCTTTTCCTAAGATAAATGGAATATCATGTCTGTAAAAGGCAATGGCGATTTTTATTGTTTCTATTACTCTTGCTCTACTACTACCTTCTAATCTAAAGTGCCAACCATTTTCATCACGGCAAACGAAAAACGAAATATGTGTAGAATTTCCACCTCTGCAAATCTCCCATGGATGTCCTCCACAATTCTTTTCAATTTCGTACCATTTATGAAAGTCCTGATATGAGGTTTCATTAAGCATTCTAAGTCCGCAATCTCGACCATCAGCCATCGCTAAATATTTTTCTTTTGCAGTTAAAATCTTATTTGGTTTATCAAAATACTTGTTTGCATCGTATCCTATCTCGCAAAACCGAAAAAAATCTCCTGAACTAACTTCTGATAAATATCTGAATGTCTTTGATTTTGACTGGACTTTTATTTTTTTCAGGATTTCTATCATTTCTGGGGTAATAGAATTTTTAAATTCCTGCATATGTTCTGGGAAAATAAACCAGTAATCGCTTCTCAAGATGCGACCTGTACGTTTCTTATGAGGCAAATGTGCATTAATATTATCATTGTATTCTTTGATATTGTCCTTAATCATAATATTAGCATCCTCTGTAATCTCTAATAACCAGTCTATTAGTTCTGAGTGAAAATCATAAACCAGTTCACTACTAATTTCATCCGCTTTAAATTGAAATGTTAGCTTTGAATCAAGATAAAAATAAAATACCTCTGCATATTTAGTTATTGCGAAATTGTACCACTTAATTTTATCAGGATAGTAATATTGCCATAAATCTTCAAAGTCTTTCTCATTACTAACTTCGCCAGCTTCTAAGTATTCGTCGAAATCTCCAAAATCTTCAATTTTACCACGTTCAGCGGTAATCCAGATATTCCGAAATTCATCGTCACCCTGTTTTTCTAATCGACACATCATATCAAAAATTAAAAGCAAATGTTTTATGTTAGATTCATTTTTAACTTCAGAATATCCCTGACAAGAATTTATTATTCTGTCAATATAAGGTGCTGGTGTATTTTTAATATCCATATCTGTAAAAAAAATTAGAGTTTCTCTTCTTTCGTATTAAGTAGGTCGAATGTTTTAGCACCCATTGTGTTGAACTCCACCTGCTCATTTTACAGGTTTTAAAACATAATACGCGTATTGGCCGTCCGGATAAATTCCTTCAACCAAAACCGGCTTTTTATCGGTAGTCTGCATTAAAATGCGCTCAATATCTTCTTTGCTCGAAACCGAAATTTTATTCACATCGGTAATAATGAATTTTTTTTGAACACCGGCGTCTTTCAGTTTTCCGCCCGATAAGTTCGTAACCTGAACGCCGCTGTTCAACTGAAAATGTGCTCGGTCGGCTTCGGAAACCGGCTCAAATTCGGCGCCCAACAGCGACAGCGATTCTTTTACGATTGACGTATCGCCTTTGGTATTGCGCAAAACTACATTTACATTGCGCAAATCGCCATTGCGGATGTAGCCCACTTTCACTTCGTTACCCGGACTGTAACGGCCAATTTGCTCTTGCAACTGCGAACTTTTGTGCTGTTTTAATAAAAAAGTCAGCAAAGGCAGCTAACAATTCCTTTTCTGTTTTATAAACATTGATTTTCATTTCACTCTATTTTTTAGTTTTAACGGGCAGTGTAAACCAGCGAAACCCATCACGGGCAATTAGCGCTTCTGCATTTTCAGGTCCTTGAGAATCGGCTGAGTAATTTGGAAAATTTAAACTTTTTTTAGATTGCCATGAGTTCAATAAAGGCATCAATAAATTCCATGCTTCTTCTGTCTGGTCGGCACGTATAAACAAAGTTTGGTCGCCCATCATAATATCAAGCAGCAGCGTTTCGTAAGCTTCCGGAGTTTCAGTAGCTTCATCATATCGAAATAACATGTCAACTGTATTTAGCACCATGTCCAATCCGGGGCGTTTTGCCTGTACCTGCAAGCGGATGCTCATTTCGGGTTGTATGCTGATGACAAGCCGGTTTTGCTGCCAGTTATCGGTTGCCCCGGCAGGAAAAACAACATGAGGAACATCACGAAACTGAATGGATATGGTAGATGCAGTTTGATGCATTCTTTTACCGGTGCGTACATAAAATGGCACGCCATGCCATCTCCAGTTGTCCACAAAAAATTTTACGGCTGCAAAGGTTTCGATGTTTGAATCAGGGTCAACTTTTTTTTCTTCGCGATAACCTGGTACTTCTTTTCCTTCAATCCATCCCGCTCCATATTGCCCACGAACAGCAACGGCTTCTATTTCTTCAGGTTTAAATCTGCGCATGGCACGCAGCACATCCACTTTACGGTTGCGCACTTCATCAGCACTGAAGTTGATTGGGGTTTCCATTGCAACAAGGCACAGCAATTGCAAAAGATGATTTTGTATCATATCGCGGAGCGCCCCGGCTGTGTCATAATATTCACCACGCTCTTCCACACCTAATTTCTCGGTTACTGAAATCTGCACATGATCAATATAATTTCTGTTCCAGATAGGTTCAAGTATGGTATTTGAAAACCTGAAAGCTAAAATATTTTGAACCGCTTCTTTTCCCAGATAATGATCAATTCGGTAAATCTGCTTTTCATCGAATATATTACTAAACGTCTTGTGCGGTTGGAATTGTTAATAATTGTGTTGATAAATTAAACAAAATAAGTTATGCATAATACTGATAAACAGTATATTAGATGTATTATTTACCACAACAAGACATCTATTATGCATAACTTACGTTCAAATTTCGATAAATTCCTTGACCTGACCAAATTAGTATTCAATGAGAAAATAAATTCTTCGGGGAACTTCATTTTCTATCCCAATAAGCCTAAGATGACTGATTGTGAGATAATTGCATTGGCAATTACAAGTGAGTCGTTGGGTATTGATAGCGAAAATTATCTTTGGGGAAAACTCAAGAGCGATCATTACCTCGATTTTCCAAATTTAATTGACCGTAGCAATTACAACCGTAGACGAAAAAAGCTTTATCCTTTCATTGAATCATTGAACCAAACCGTTGCCAATGAAATGAACCTGGGAGAAGATGTTTTTATTGTTGACTCCATCCCAGTTCCGATCTGTAAGTTAGCAAGAGAAAAGCAAATCAAGATATGTAAGGAAAACTTCGAAACAGCTCCGGATAAAGGATATTCTGCTGTCAACAAATCCTACTATTTTGGATACAAGTTGCACTTGATAACCTCGGTGAGAGGGATATTCCACAGCATGGACCTTACTAAAGCCAGTGTCCATGATGTTCATTTTCTCTCTCAACTTAAATATACCGGACTGAATAACTGTACTTTAGTTGGCGATAAAGGGTATCTATCTAGTGAATATCAATTGGATTTGTTTTCAAACTATCAGGTGAATCTACAGACGCCTTCTCGATCAAATCAAAAGAATCATAAATCATTTGAGCCGGTTTATCGTAAAGTGAGAAAAAGAATCGAAACCCTTTTTGCCCAACTTTGTGACCAGTTTATGCTTAAAAGAAATTACGCCAAATCAGTTCTTGGGCTTTCAGTCCGTCTCTTAACTAAAATTACCGGTGTCACACTGCTACAATATCTCAATATACAAAACAACAAACCGTTGAACCATCTGAAATATGCCTTGGCTTCATAAATCTAACCGCACAACACGTTACTAAGTAATTTATTTAATGATTTTGCTGATTCAAGGTCCCTGCCAAATGGCTTTTCAATTACGATTCGTGTATAATCGCTTTCCTCAGCCAATTTGTTTTTAGAAATATGCCCTGCAATGACCGGAAATAAATTGGGCGATACAGCGAGGTAAAAAATAATGACCGGTTTCTGTTTCCATTCAGCTTCATATTTTTTGATGGCAGCGGTAAACGCTTCATAGCTTTTTGCATCGTTCACATTTGCGCTCTGATAAAAAATACGGGTAGCAAATTCATCCCATTTAGTTTTATTCGCTTTTCCCTTTCGGGAAAATTGATTGATCCCGTCCAATAAATTTTTCCTGTAATCACTATCCGATAATTCAGAACGCCCATTACCGATAATGATAAATTTTTCAGGCAGCCAGTTATCTAAAAATAAATTATAAAGTGCAGGGGTGATTTTGCGCTTGTTGAGGTCGCCGGTTCCACCGAAAATAACGAAGATTGCAGGTTGTGATTTTATAGTTGGATCCATTATAAAATTATTTTTTTGTTGCGGAAATCCACTCCGTGTGAAAAATCCCTTCTGTGTCAATGCGTTCATAAGTATGCGCACCAAAATAATCACGTTGTGCCTGAATGAGGTTTGCCGGCATATTTTCATTTCTAAAATTGTCGAAATAACTCAAAGATGCAGAATAGACAGGCACAGCGATGCCATAATTGACAGCGTCAGAAACTACAGCTCGAATTCCGGGAATACTTTTTGATATACTGTCGCGGATTGAATCATTTAAAAACAAATGTTCCAATTTTGGTTCATTCTTGTATGCGGCATAAATATCTGCCAAAAAAGCTGCCCTGATAATACAGCCGCCACGCCAAATTTTTGCAATCGATTCCAGGTTTAGCTCGTATTTATATTCTTCATTGGCCTGGTAAAGCAAATGCATGCCCTGCGCATAAGCGGAAACCATGGAAAAATAAAATGCTTCTTCCAATAAGGCGGTATATTCATCTGAATTATCGGTATATATAGCGTTTTTTGGATTTGGATTTGGATACATTTTTGAAGCTTTGGTGCGCAGATCCTTGTACTTAGAGAGGTCTCGCATGGCCACCGCAATGTCGATAACCGGCAGAGGAACGCTTAGATCCATTGCTGCTTGCGAAGTCCATTTGCCTGTGCCTTTGGCTTTAGCCTCGTCTTTAATATCATTGAGCAACAGGTGGTTTTCTCCCGGTTTCTTAAATGCGAAAATATCCCGTGTAATTTCCAGCAGGTAGGATTGCAACCTGCCCTCGTTCCACTTTTCAAACACGTCGTGGATTTCTTTATCATTCAGATGCAGGCCGTTTTTCAACACTTCATAGGTTTCTGATATAAGTTGCATAAGGGCATATTCTATTCCGTTGTGCACCATCTTTACAAAATGTCCGGCAGAGCGCACTCCCATATAAGCCACTGTAGGCTCGGAATACACATGTGCGGCAATCTTTTTAAGAATGGGCGCTATCGTATCATACGCTTTTTTATCACCTCCCGGCATCATACTTGGTCCTTTGCGTGCGCCTTCTTCTCCGCCTGAAACACCCATTCCAATAAAACGAAAACCTTTTTCTTCGAGGTCTTTGTATCTGCGTTCCGTATCGGTAAAATGAGAATTGCCTCCGTCAATAATGATATCGCCTTTATTTAAAAGTGGCAGTATTTCTGCAATAACCTCATCCACCGCTTTGCCCGCAGTAACCAGAAGCATGATAGCTCTTGGAGTTTTAAGACTATTGATAAAATCTTTTAAATCAGAAAAGCCATGAACATCATTGCCGTTGCTTACTTTCATAAGCAATGCTACTTTATCCTCATGCCTGTTATAGCCCGCTACGGCAAACCCGTGATCAGCCATGTTAAGAAGCAGGTTACGACCCATTGTGCCTAAGCCGATAATTCCGAATGAAAGTTGTTTGTCAGTTGGCATGATTATTTTTTTTATATAGATGTACTGATAAAATCATTTAATTTTTTTTTATTGGATTCCAGTCATCTGAATTATTCACAAACAAATTTTTTTTTACACCACATATTTATCCCAAAGGCCATATTTTTCCTTGATTTTTCCTTTTGAAAAGGAAAGGGCTATTACGAAAAGCCCAGCCAGGCTGCTACTAATAGTTAGCGACATATTGCTATTTTCTATTATCCATGGCATCACAGCCATTACCAGACCTAATAATATGTTGAAATAGCGAAAACTTCTGAGTACTTCAGCCATAGCCACTACCGCAAAAACGATCACGAGTGCTCCTCCCAAATGGTTCAAGTTTGCAGCAGATGTTTCAATTCCCATCTGGAAAACGGTGGGGGAAATCATTAGCCAAAGTCCAATGATTACAGAAATGGTTAATTGCCAAGGGGCAGTCATTCCCCATATTGATGATTTGAAAACCTTCCACGGGTTGTCAACAAATGTTGCCAATTCAGGGGAACGTTGATCGTTTTCAGTAGAAAGTGCATCTCCACCTTTCCAAAACACTTTCCATAACGAATCGCCTTTTTGTTTTCGTTGCACCATATGTTGCCACATGGCAATAACTTCATCAATTTGTAACGGAATCATTGGAAGCATAATAATGGCAGAAAACAGGCAAAGGGAACACCAGGCGCCTACTGTAAGAGGCTGAGAAATCACTAAGAATATACTCACCAAACCCAGCGGAATGACCAAAATGCCAAAAAAGGCGACCATCCAAGGCATAGTACGCCATCGGGAAGTACCTCCCATAAATCCCATCAGAAATTCCAGGGTGTAGGCGAGCGTTCCTAATGCTGCATCTGAAATAGGCCAGCTATGCGACATATCGGAGTTCAAAACGTTTAATGTGCCTTTCCCGAAAAATGGATCCCAGGCAGTATCTACATAACCTAATTGAAATGCTCCCAAATAGCGTGAGGCCAGCCACCCGATAAATGCCAGGCCAATCATAGTAGCGCGCTGCGGCCAGCTGGAGGGGTTGTAACTCCAGCCGGTTGGCACATTGCCCCCCATTTTCATAAACATAATCATATTGGGCATGCCGGGAATGAGGATGGATAAGGCAATAATTAAGGCCCCAACCATGGTGCCGTTATAATAAGACACAGCAGTTGGCGCCCAAAAAATGAGTGGAGCCATGCTGATCCAAATCCCGATAAAACAAATGCTCCAAACACTATAAGGACGATTGGGCTTTAGAGATCGCCAACCAAAAAAAACAAGTAACAATCCACTGATGATATCGCTCCAATACATGGCAGCAATACGATCACTAAGCGACAACCAGACAGGTCTTCCTCCGGCAGGTGCTACCACATTCTTTCCATAATCAAAAGTAAGTGGTGAAGCGATCATCCAAAATCCCAACAATACAATGACCCAATAGACCCAGAGCGTTTGCTTGTGGTGATCTTTCAGCATTTTCATACGGTCATCTGCACTCATTTTCATGGCACCCATATCCATATCCATTTGCTCATAGCCTTTTTTGGGTTCGTGGCCTTCCATGTCCATCATCGGACGGGTGACGCCTCGTGAGCCCATGCCTTCCATTTTGTGTGGTTGATCTGTCATAATTTTCAGAACTTACTCTAGTTTATTGTCTTTATAAAATTTCTTTGGATTAGCCTTTAAGTTTTCAACCATTTTGGGCAAGGTATCTCGCAAACCGTGTTTGGGTTTCCATCCCAACAACTTTTTAGCTTTGGAACTGTCCATTTCAAAGTGATCATCGGCCAGGTCTATCATCCATGGTTTTATAAAGGCTTTTCCAAACAGGTTCTGCATAAATGCCCCGGCTTTGGCAAACCACTTTTTTATATGAATTATATTAGATTTCTTTCCATAAATTTCTGTACTTATAATATCCTGTAATTCTTGATACGATAAGGTTTCGTCATCACCAATATTAATAATTGCTTCTACAGGGAGGTCTTTCCTTTTGTCTATGGCTAAGGCTATCGAATTGATGAGATCATCACGGTGTACATAGGTGCTGCCATGGGCGGTGTTGGCAGGATAGAGTCGTGCTGAAATTTGCTTTTCATAAATACGCTGAACCTGATTGGTGATGGGGATTGAATTGCCCTCTTCACTATACACCCCCGCTATGCGCATGATCACTACAGGGATTTCACCCCGTTTTTCATGTATCACTTTTTCTGTCGTTACTTTCGATTTCGGATAATCCCATTTGGGTTCCAAAGGTGATTCTTCCGTAATCAGCACCCCAGGTGAAGAAGGTTTGTACACCAGCATACTGCTTGAAAAAATGAATTGCTCCACTTCAAAATCCTGTAAGTATTTCAGCATACGCTCAGTGCCTTTCACTGTCACCTTATCATACAGATCAGAGGGTTCACCTGAAAAATCATAATATGCCGCCAGATGCACAACCGAGGCTATTTTGTTACCATAGGCATAGCGAATTCTTTTAAAGGCAAAGGTCATTCGTGCATCGCTGGTGAGGTCCACACATACACATTCTGCCTCTGCGGGCGGAAAAGGATAGCCATCCTGGTCAAATCCAACTACATGGTATTTTTCAGCAAGCTTATGAATTAAGGCCGAGCCTATCATTCCACTGCTTCCTGTCACAATTATAATTTCCTTGTTGGGGTTTTGGGCTCCTATATCCGTATGCGAATTCTGATTTTGTAAATTTTTGTTGCTTGTTTCCATTACTTTATTTTATTAAAAATCGGAATTCAATATTTGAGTTCTAATCGGTATGAAATACTTTATTGAGCCGTATAACCACCATCTATCGTGTAATAAGAACCTGTTACAAAAGAAGATTTTGAAGAACTTAACCAAAGCACTAATTCGGCAACTTCTTCGGCAGTGCCTAACCTGCCAATGGGGTGAAGCCCGGCTAATGATTTTATAGTGGCTTCATCGAGTGTATTGGACAGTAAAGGAGTATTGATATATCCCGGACCCACAGCATTGACGCGAATTTGTTGATCAGAGTATTCCAATGCAGCGGTTTTGGTAAGCCCTACCACCCCATGTTTTGCGGCAACATATCCTGACAAGTTTTTAGTGCCAACCATACCAAGTATGGACGCCATGTTTACAATACTTCCACCTTCGCCTGTTGTTAACATGGCAGGAATCTGATAACGCAAGCCATAAAATACACCCGAAAGATTGATACTGATAATTTTGTTCCAACCGTCAATGGGATACTCACCTGTTGGAACTAAATCTCCACCAATAACCGCATTGTTGCATGCAATGTGCAAACCGCCATATTTTTTTACAGCCATTTCTACCATTGATTTTTGATCATCAGGATTGGAAGTATCTGCTTTTATAAAAATAGCTTCTCCACCTTGTGATTTAATTAGGGACACCGTCTCATTTCCCCCTTTTTCGTTTATGTCGGACACAACAACTTTTGCACCTTCAGTTGCATACAGTATTGCTACTGCTTTGCCAATGCCGGAACCTGCACCTGTAACAATGGCTACTTTGTTTTCTATAGGTTTCATTTTTAAAAGTTTAATTAAACTGTCCTAAGTTCCGTAATGGTGTAATGCGTATTCTTTAATGCATCCTGAAGTGTATCGAATTTAATTACTGCAGAAGAAGTAATTTCTGCTTGCTTCTTTGCCAGGTCAACTTGCACGGATGTTACACTGGTAGCAGCCGATAATTTATTTTTAACTGTTGAAACGCATCCGCCACAACTCATACCATCTATATGGTAAATATGCTTGATTGAATTTTCCATGATTTTTTTATTTATTTATTTTTTTATTCAGCTACACTGTTTCCTGTTCTTCAGTTTCGCTGTTGCCCGATTTTTTGCTCAACAAATTCTTGAAGCGGTCAAATTCAATTAAGCTGCTGCTTCAAAAAGATTAAACTCATTTTATGTTCCAATGGAGAAGTTAAATACCACTTTTGAACCATCTGGTGCAATAGCAAGTATTTGAATTATCCCACTTTGAGCTGATAATAATGCTACATCGATATCTTCCGGATCATGAATGGGTTTACCGTTGATAAAAGCGATTATAGTACCCGGGGGAATGCCGACCTGATCAAAAAAACCACCCCTGCGCACCTTGGTTACTAAAACACCGGTATTTAGATTAAAGTGCTGTTTGATATCAGCAGTAAGCGGAGCGAAAGTGGCTCCAAGCCTGTTGTATATTTCCTGAAGCGCTCTATCTCTTTTAGGTTCAGGTTTTTTAGTTTTTGCCACATCTTCACTGTGCAGTGTAGCAGTAACTGTAGCGGTAACACCTTTGCGCAGGTAAGTTAATTTAATAAGGTCGCCAGGTTTTTGTCTTGCTATTCTTTCAGAAAACTCCGTTGACGAGTTTAGTAGAATGCCATCTATACTTTGAATAATGTCACCTTCTTTAAGGCCGGCCGCAGCAGCGGCACTTTCATTTTGCACACCAATTATATAAACACCTTTTACCAAAGCAGGATTGAGGCCTTGTTGTATCAGGTATTGGTCTTCTGCAGCGGGAGCCGGAAAGGAAACACCCAACACACCTCGCTTAACAACTCCAAAGTTTTTTAAATCGTCCAAAATCTTTTTTGCCAGGTTTACCGGTATGGCAAAAGCATAGCCCGCATAACTACCGGTTTGCGAAGCTATGGCTGAATTAATGCCTATCAATTCTCCATCGGTGTTAACAAGTGCACCTCCGCTATTGCCAGCGTTAATGGCTGCATCGGTTTGAATAAATGATTCAACAGCCATATTACCTTGAGGAGCTGCATTATTTTGCATGGTATTGCTACCTGGCCGGTTTATGATTCCAATGCTTCTGGCTTTGGCACTTACAATGCCTGCAGTAACGGTTGTATTAAGTGAAAGAGGAAAGCCTACAGCTATGACCCATTCGCCTATCTGCACCTTATCAGAGTTTCCTAATTTAACCACAGGAAGATTTGTAGCCTCTATTTTTAAAAGCGCTAAATCCGTATTAGGATCACGGCCAATCAACTTTGCAGAAAAGGTTCGTTTGTCAGGAAGTATAACGTCAATAGCGGATGCGTTTTCAACAACATGATTATTTGTAGCTATAAATCCATCAGGACTTATAATTACCCCTGATCCTGATGCGCCATATTCCGAAGAGGCATTGAAATGAATTTTAATATGCACTACCGCCGGCATCACCATCTTTGACGCCGTTACAAAATTTACATTGCCATTTAAAGTGTTTATGGCTGCAGCATTTTCTGTTGGCTGTGTTAAACTGTCTTCTTTACTGCCACCTTTATTTGCCCTTTCCTTATTGGTACAACTAATGGCTACACATTGCAGTATTACAAATAAAATTGAAAGTACGGTGGCATGCGACTTATTCATATTCGACAGCATTATTATTAATCATAAAGGCAGTTACTTATGAGAAATAAACCGGCCATAATAGTTTTTAAGAATAGACTCGTACGCTGTGCTTAGCTGTTTTGACGCATCGTATTCGGGGCTGTTTTTAACCTGCTCAACCGAGGCATTTACAGTGACTTCTGAATTTTCCCAATTGATTTCTTTTATCCAATCAGGTGAAATGAGCACCTTTTTTCCGGGGAACCAATCGCCGGTATCCACAACAAGAAAATGGATTTTCCAGGTTGCATCATCAATTATAAAATCTTCCACATCGCCTATGTCACCGTCCGTTGCATGAATATCATAACCTTTAACTTCATGTGTGCTTCGCAGATGCAGATTGTCATTCGCATGCTCTGTCGCTTTCATTTGATTCATTTCCTTTTCTACTGCGCTTTCTTCAACTGCCGGATAGCCCCACATGCCAACCCCCCAGTATCCGTACATTCCGTATTCGTAATAGCCGGGCCAGGAGTAGTATCCACGCATCAACTCTTCCTGCTGACGCGAAACAGGTTTATCCGTGTCAATATCGGGGCTGTTTTTTATTTTTTCCTGTGTAAGATTTACAGAAAATGTTTTTGAATCCCATTCAGGGTTTTGAAATGCTTCGGGCGAAATCAAAACTTTTTTTCCGGAAAACCATCCTCCCGTTTTTACAACCATGTACCGGATGGTAGAGGTGCGGTCCTCGAAATAGAACTCCTCTACTTTTCCTATTTCACCATCAGTTCCTTTAATGGTGTAGCCTAATAAACTGTTTATGCTTCGTTTCATTTTATTTTGATTTTAATTATTTGAATTATTAATTTGAATTTTAATTAATTTAATTTTTGTTACTTATATACTTTTCATTCAGATTAACCTTAATATTTAATTCTAATAGGCGGTTAGAAACTCTCGTGATTAGCTCTTTTGCCACTTTTTCAGTAATTGTTGCAACCATGATGTAGTATATTTTTGTGGTTTATGATGATTCTTCATTCTTCCTAATTCTGTTTTCAATAAAGCAACCATTTTTTCGAGCGCACTATTTAATGCTTCTTCGATTGTGTCTGCCTGAGCAGTAACAACAGTCGGCTGCTTGCCTTCTAATCTTGCCTCTATCATACATCGTTTATCATTAAGTCCTTCTTTATTTCCATTCTCATCCGAAAAATGAACTTGTATACGAGTAATATGTTCACTATAAAATTTCAGTGAATCCCTTATTAATGTTTTAAAGAAGGTATCCATCCTTTCGTTTTCGGAGATGGTATGGTCGGAATTAATTTGTATTTTCATGTTTTTATTTTAATTTATTTTCTCATTATAGTGAAGTATATATTTTTCTAAATACATATTTATCAATAAGGAGGTTTTTTATACTGACCCAAATGCGTATAAAAAAGAGATTTGGTTTTCTTTTCTTTTTTTTCTGTTTTTTTAGAAACATCAATTCTGTAAAACAGGCTTGAATAAGACGTTGTTACCTCAAATGTTTTTTCGATATTCCAGTTTTTGTATTCAGAACTTTTAAATACATCCATCACAATATTGGGCATTTCCTTTTCATTTATTACCCTGCTTGTTGCCACAAGCAACAAATCTTTCCTGCCGGAATTTACAACTACTTCATATTGCTGATTACCTTTTTCATAAAATACTTTTGATTGTCTGTCATTTATTTTCTGTACATCTTTTATTTCTACCCCTGTAAAATAGTGAGGATAATCTTCCTTCAAAACAGTTTTCTGTTTTTCTAAAACATCCACATCTTTTATCACTGAGTACTCCTGTGCAAATGCACTTAAGCCGTTAAAAAAAAGCATGGAGGACACCATGAGGTGCTTAAACTTAAATGTCATTTTATATTTTTTCATTTTAAAGTGATTTTAATTTTACAGGTTCGTCTGATTCATTTACCGCCTGCATGTTTGTGTTTTGAATTTCAGTTTTAAGAAAAGAAAGGAATTTTCCTGTCTAATTTATTTTTTTATTCAGTTACACTGTTTCCTGTTCTTCAGTTTCGCCGTTGCCCGGGTTGCTGATGATTGTATTGTTATTCCATTTCGCCTTATTTTATCTGGCCGGGAATGAATTTTTCCCGCCCTGATTTTGTTTATAGTTTTTTATTCTCCACCGGCAATCCCAGTGTTACCCAGTCGTGCATACCGCCACGGTAATATAGCATTTTATCGGGCGGGTAACCGGCCTCCAGTAAATTATGGATGGCCGTGGGTGATTGCGGACATTGTGGTCCGTTGCAAAAAAAGATGGAAGGCTGGTTGCGATCCAGTTCGCCCATCCTTTCGTTTATTTCATTGTGCGGGATGTTCTTAGCACCGGGAATGGTTGAAACATCATAAAAACCGGGTGTCCGGGCATCAATTATCGGCAGCCCTTTTTCCTGAAATTTGTGCATTTCTATTTCATCCACGGTACGAACATCTTCCCTTACCTGCAATGGCTGGATTATTCCCCAGGTAGTATCTACCTGTACAAATCCGGTTTCGCCTTTCACCGGTTGCGGCACCATTTGTGTCTCTTCCCTTTTGGGCGTTCTTTTTTCATTAATTTCCATATTCTGATTTTTTTAAATTAAAAACCCATTCCCAGCATAAACAATGCCTGTGTATCGTATTCCCTTTCTTTGGTTTTGGTATCCTGAATGTCTACACCAAAGCAATCTCCCGGATGATCTTACACTTTATCTGCTTCACACCACATAGGGCAATGATAAACCTGTTTTTTCTCTTTCGTTCCCGGATGTTGTTTCATTTTCATTCCTTATTGATTTTTAATCAAGAACGAGTAAGGTAATAACTTAATTAACATCGCATGTAAAAATAGCGTCCTGATATACAATTACTTGCGCATCAGACGAGAAGCCTTTGCTTCCTTTAAGGTTAATGATATTGGACCTTAAGGACGCCCAATGTGAAGATTATTGTTATGGGCTTTTTTTACGTTTTACAATCTTAAC
>JBBSBD010000072.1:0-24532 GCA_038251675.1 Chitinophagales bacterium
ACACCTCACGGCACGAGCTGACGACAGCCATGCAGCACCTTGTTTCAGGTCATTGCTGACTGCACCATTTCTGATACATTCCTTCACATTCTAGCCTAGGTAAGGTTCCTCGCGTATCATCGAATTAAACCACATGCTCCACCGCTTGTGCGGACCCCCGCCAATTCCTTTGAGTTTCAATCTTGCGATCGTACTTCCCAGGTGGGATACTTAATGCTTTCGCTCAGACACACACTGTGTATCGCGTATGTCGAGTATCCATCGTTTAGGGCGTGGACTACCAGGGTATCTAATCCTGTTTGATCCCCACGCTTTCGTGCCTCAGTGTCAATACTCCCGTAGTAAGCTGCCTTCGCAATTGGTGTTCTATGTCATATCTAAGCATTTCACCGCTACATGACATATTCCGCTTACCTCCAGAAAATTCAAGACTACCAGTATCCACGGCAGTTTCCGAGTTAAGCTCGGAGATTTCACCACGGACTTGGCAATCCACCTACGCACCCTTTAAACCCAGTGAATCCGGATAACGCTTGCACCCTCCGTATTACCGCGGCTGCTGGCACGGAGTTAGCCGGTGCTTATTCCTCTGGTACCGTCAAGCTCTTAAGAATAAGAGTGTTTCGTCCCAGATAAAAGAAGTTTACAATCCAGAGGACCTTCATCCTTCACGCGGCATGGCTGGTTCAGACTTGCGTCCATTGACCAATATTCCTTACTGCTGCCTCCCGTAGGAGTCGGGCCCGTGTCTCAGTGCCCGTGTGACTGGTCGTGCTCTCACACCAGTTACTGATCGCAGACTTGGTGAGCCGTTACCTCACCAACTATCTAATCAGGCGCACGCCCATCTTTAACCGCCGGAGCTATAATATTAATAAGATGCCTTATCAATATGTTACGGAGTATTAATCCCTCTTTCGAGGGGCTATTCTCCAGTTAAAGGAAGGTTGCGTACGTGTTCCGCACCCGTTTGCCGGTCGCCGGCAGGTATTGCTACCCCCGCTGCCCCACGACTTGCATGTATTAAGCCTGCCGCTAGCGTTCATCCTGAGCCAGGATCAAACTCTCCATTGTAAATGTTGTTTGATCTGACTATTAAATTTCTCATCGAAAAATTAACGTCAAAATTCTAATTTGTTACGCTAAACTTTACCTTGTAGAATTATAAAAATTCTGTGCTGTTACTTCCAAACTTTCAAAGAACTTTTGATCTTTTTTGACCACCCATTTTTATTTGGGAGTGCAAAAGTAAGACCCTTTATTTCCACCACCAAATATTTCTTAAAAACTTTTAAAATTTATTGTGTGTGATTTGTTTTTTTTGAGAAGAACTGTTGCTTTTTTTCAAAAGCGGATTGCAAAGATAGTATGCTATTACCTTTCATTCCAAAATAATTTAAAGATATTTTGTTAACAATATCAAATCCCCTAGCCTGTATTGACTTCTACCCGAAAATTATTTTAAAATTTCTTTTCCTAATATTAAGGTTTATTTGAAAAACTCAAATCTTAAATGGGTAGGTTACCTCAACTAAAAAAAGCCCCTGGGGCGGTACTGAAAAATCTGCCTTGTTGCAATCTTTACCCTGGATAATTTCTTCCAACCGTTGTAAAGAAATTTTTCCGCTCCCTACCTGAAGCATTGTTCCTACAAGCCCTCTAACCATTCCCCGTAAAAAACGATTGCTGATAACGTTGTAGATGACGAGATCATTTTCAATGAACCAATCGCTTTTAGTAATAGAACAATTGAAGTCTTTTACCTGCGTATTTCTTTTGGAGAAAGAAGTAAAATCATGACTTCCTGCAATCACAGCAGCAGCCTCCTGTAATTTTCTTATATCAAGCCGGTATGGATAATAGTAAGCAATACTTTTATAAAACGGATTTTTCCGCTGGTATAGTTGGTACTTATATTCTCTGCTTACAGCATCAAATCGGGAATGGGTATTATCCTCAACAAGAGTTATTTTTTGAACTACAATATTTGCAGGAAGGATGGCATTTAAAGAGTATAAACATCTCTCCATTTTTTTTTCGTTTCCTAGTTCACTATCTGGTTCACGCGTCAATTCTGTTTCGCTGTCGAAATGAAAATAATTTTGAAGTGCATGAACACCGGCATCTGTGCGAGACGAACCTGTAAGCGAAAAATTTTTCCTGAAACATATTTCAAGCGCCTTCTCAACCTCGGATTGAATCGTATTCGCATTTCGCTGAACCTGGAAACCTGAATACCCAGTGCCTTTGTAAGAAACTTCTATAAAGTATCGTGGCATTACAATCGGAGAAAATTTTTAAAAATTATTTATGAATTAGCGCCTTAAAACGGTTTACATAATATGGATCTTTTAGCTGAGATTGAAGTATATGATATTGGCTTGAATCTGAAGTGAACGGATAGGCTGCATCAAAAAACTGGTATTTACCTTGGTCATTTAAAAGTAAAAGAGAAAGATTCTTTATTTGTTCCGTGCTGAAACATTCGGAACGAAAAATTTTTTTAGCCGCTTTGATCATATCATCGTTATTATTTTCTGCTGCCATTTTGGTACGAAGTTTCATAAAATCGTCGTTAGAAGCAAATGCATGGCAATCGGAATTAGTAGAGGATGATTGTACAACCTTAGGAAATTCCTTTTCCGCATCACTTTGCCTTTTTATTTCATCCCCTGTAATATCAATTGTTTCAATAGGTTTTAAATTAGTTGAAGCAGAATCTTTTTTATCATTATTTATGGATGGCGCAACAGAGTCTTTGCTTTTCGTTTTATTTGCTGCCTTAGACAGGTCTTTTGAAATTGACTTCGACGAATCGCTATTTTGCTGCAAAACAGAATCGGCTTCCATTTTAGCAGCCATATCCGGGACAGGCATATCGTCTACGTGCTCTTTTTTTACAATTCCTGAATCGTTATTGGCATTTGCGACTTTGGCCGGAGTATTATCAATCGCACCAGTTTTATCAACCGGAATAAAAATCCTGACAGTATCGCGGTTATTTTCATCCTTATCAATATAAACCATTTCAACACCATCCGCATTTTTATCCCGTAAAATCTGCGTAACAACTGACAAAGATACTTTTGCTGAATCCTTATTGGCTGATGTAGCTGCATCAGGAATTGAGGCTGTGGTGTCTATGCTTTTTATTTCGGTTTCATTATGCATCGCCGATGTATCGATACCCCTTATTTCTGTTGTTTTTGTTGACGTATCATTCCTATTGATTGCGACCGTATCCGCGACTGCCGGTTGTTGATCCGGGGTTGCTTCATGAACAATGTTTTTCTCAAGTATAGATGAATCTTTTACAACTTTGGCAAGCATTTTTGAGAATGGATCGTCCTGTAGTTTGTTCGCAGTTGCCGGAGCGGCCGTTGCATTATTACCCATAACTAACGCGAACGACTGCAGGTTAAAAAGCCCCCAACCTTTCTCACCAAAATTCTTTAATAAAAATCCTTTATTGTCTTTATCAACCACTATTTCAAAACTTTCTTCCGGAAATTCCTTTTTAGGAAAACCTATTGAAATTTTATACGCGCCGTCGGCTAATTTTGGCAATATTAAATAACCCAAAGATGATGAACTGGTAACTTTATTATCCAATTTTATATAAAATGGCTGGGCGTTTTCTGTTTGAAGATAGACGAAATGTACCTGTTGTGCTTCTGCGAAAAACGATACAGCAAGTATAAAAAACAAAGTAAAAAAGCGCTTTAATATCATATCCGGCAAATCTATTTAATATAATAATCAATTCTACCTTCTATCCAAAATATGATTTCATTTTGATTTAACCTTTTACTTTTGCCAACATTTAAAAATAATTTATGAAGAAACTATTATTAGCTTTTGTTTTAACAAATACTCTTGTAATAACACACGCACAAGAAGAAGAACAATCGCAGGACACTTCGTGGAAGCATATTTATCGCGCTTCCGCTGCAAAGATTAATGATCTTGTGCATACAAAACTTGAGGTAAGTTTTGACTATAATAAATCATGGATGTATGGCAAAGAATGGGTGACATTACATCCCCATTTTTACCCAACCGATTCCCTGACACTTGATGCAAAAGGAATGGAAATAAAAGAAATTTCTTTAATTAAAGGCACTGCGAAAGCGCCATTGAAATATGATTACAATGGCATGCAATTGAAAATTAATCTCGATAAAACTTATAAGGCTGGAGAAAATTATACCTTATACATAAATTATATTTCCAAGCCCGATGAGCTAAATGCAGAAGGCAGCGCGGCTATTACCGATGCCAAGGGATTGTACTTTATCAACCCAAAAGGAGAAGATAAAGATAAACCAACTCAAATATGGACACAAGGTGAAACGGAATCTAACAGTGCGTGGTTTCCTACAATAGATAAACCGAACCAGAAGACAACAGACGAAATATATATGACTGTGCCTGCAAAATATGTGACACTGAGCAATGGCCGCCTTGTAAGTCAAAAGAAAAATGCGGATGGCACAAGAACCGATTACTGGAAAATGGATCTCCCGCATTCGCCCTACCTCTTTTTTATGGGCGTAGGTGATTATGCCATTATAAAAGATAAGTACAAAAATATTCCCGTTGATTACTATGTTGAAAAAGAATATGCGTCTGTTGCAAAAAAAATATTTGGTGAAACACCTGCTATGATTGGCCTTTACGAAAGATTAACAGGGGTACCTTTTGCGTGGAATAAATACGACCAGATAGTAGGAAGAGACTATGTAAGTGGCGCAATGGAAAACACAACGGCCACTCTTCACCAGGAAAGCGCTTACCAAAATGCACGGCAGCTTGTTGATGGAAATAGCTGGGAAGAGGTAATAGCGCATGAACTTTTTCACCAGTGGTTTGGCGATCTTGTTACTACAGAAAGCTGGAGCAATATTACTTTGAATGAATCTTTTGCCGACTACAGCGAAACACTTTGGGATGAATATCGCCATGGTAAAGATGCGGGCGATGAACATATAGAAGAAAACAGGCAGACTTATTTATCGAACCCTGCAAATGAAACTAAAGATCTTGTAAGATTTTATTACAGCAATAAGGAAGATGTTTTCGACCAGATTTCTTACCCAAAGGGCGGCGCCATTTTGCACATGCTAAGGAACTATGTGGGAGACAGCGCATTTTTTAAAGCACTGAATCTTTATCTCAACACTTATAAATTTAAAAATGCGGAGGCTCACCAGCTCCGTCTTGCATTTGAGGAAATTACAGGGCAGGATCTGAACTGGTTTTGGAATCAGTGGTATTTTGGAGATGGCCAACCTGACATTACTATCAATTACGATTATAGCGATGGTAAGGAGCGTGTGGTTATTCAACAAACACAATCCGGTCACCTTTTTAAGCTGCCAATCGCTATAGATGTTTACAGCGAAGGAGCCAATAAAACGAGATACCAAGTGTGGGCAGAAAACCAATCAGACACCTTTTATTTTCCCAGCGCAAAAAAACCATCATTGGTAAATGTTGATGCTGATAAAATTTTACTTTCCCGGAAAGTTGATAACAAATCCGCAGAAGATTTTCAGCAACAATTTAAATATGCCGGGAATTATCTCGACCGTAAAGAAGCACTCGCTTATTTTGCTAAAAACAACATGAGTGATCTTGCCAACGGCTTAAGCGATAAATATTACGGGCTAAGATTGTTTACTCTTGAGGCAATGGACAAAAATAAAAGTTATACTGTTCCAACAGTTCTGAGTGTAATTGAGCAAATAGCAGGTAAGGATCCAAACAAAAAAGTACAGGCGAAGGCTCTTGAGATATTAGTTAAGACAAATGACAAAAAATACCAGCCTTTATTTTCAAAATATGTAAATGATTCTTCTTACTCCGTTTCCGGTGCCGCTTTAGATGGGCTCACAAAACTTGAACCTGCCGAAGCGTACAATCTTGCCAGGAAATACAGCAACGATGCGAAAGGGAAACTCGGCGATGTGGTTACAAAAATAATAATGGACAATGCCAGCGAAGATGATTTTAATTTTATTCTTGATAATTTTAAAAATGGCCCTTTAACGCAGACTAAAGTTCAGGAGACAATGGCTTTTGCGAGCTACCTGGCGAAAGTGAAAAATGCGGATGATGTAAAAAAGGGTGTAGATGCAATAATGCAGTTTAGAAATAAAATACCGGAGCAATATAGGAAATACGTTGACCCGGCATTCAAACAGGCTTTCAGCAGAATAAGCAATGCAAAGAAAGCAGAAGGTAACACTGAGTTAGCTACTTATATTGATGGATTATTGAAATAGATTATTAAAGAAACTTAAAAAAAATCCTGATTCGATTGGGCCAGGATTATTTTAGTTATTTGACCAACGATTATTTGTACATATGCAGTCACGACAAAAAAAATATGAAGTTGGATTAGCAATTATCTTTAATCCACTTATACATGTATTCCATAGTTAAACCCATAGAAGCAAGGTTTGTTCGCAGATGCAGTGAGGGGATTTCATCATCTTTTTCTCTGTGAGTAATAGTTCTAAAGCAACCTTTGCATTTATAGTGATCGTGGGAAGATTTTGTCCTTATGTACTTGCAATTGTGTGCTAGCAGAAACTTAACCCAGTGTTTGGTTTTAACCGGTCTATTGTTTCCCATTCAGAAAAATTAAGTAAGAGATGTTTCGATTACTTTTTTTCTCAGAGTTCCTGCTTCGAAATTCTTTAAAACACCATTTTCATCAACGTATGCTTTAGAAAAGTTTTTATTTTTAAAACGTTCTTGTTTAAATCCTAACTTAAATATTTCGTTCTCTCTCTCTTTCTTAGAAAGCTTTATCAGATCATCTAAAAATGTATCCATATTCTCATCAAAAGATTCATCAGCTGCCTTACGAGTGCTTCCATATCCGCTAACATTAATAGACGGTGCCAACGTAACATAATGGTTACCCTCTTTACCACTAATGAGTACAATTTTAACCATTATATTCCCCCTGCTTATTCTAATAAATTGGTTAAATCCTTCTTCATCAGTAATAGGCTTTTTTTCAATTTTCATATGTCAATTATAATTATTAGAAAAGTAAGGTCTTGAGGGGTTAGAGAATCAAATGTATAACACTTAATCCGCATTTTTTATTGCCTGCAAGAAATTTACAAATGAATTTAGGATAATTATATCTATTAAGAATTTGAGGTGTAATTATTAAGCTAAATCGTATCAGCAGGCTTTCGAGACATGCTTGCTTTTTAACTATACATATTTCAACACTACCATCCGCCGCTGGCACCACCACCACCGCCGCCGCCGCCGCCGAAGCCTCCAAAGCCTCCTCCACCGCCACCAAAACCTCCTCCTCCAAAACCACCACCACTACGGCCTGAACCTCCACCTAACATTGAACCAAGCATAAACCAGGGAAGGCCGCCAAGCCCGCGTGAGCCACGACGACTCATGTAATTACCTCCACCACCGCCACCTTTAAAAAACGACATTATTATAACAAACAAAACAATTAAAATTATGATTGTCGGCAGCCCGGCCTTGCCGCTGTTTTGTGATTTAGGATCAGCTTTATATTCGCCGGCTGCTGCCTGTATGATAGCATCAACCGCATTATCAAAGCCCCGGTAATAATCGTTTTCTTTAAAGTAGGGAATCATCCTGTCATCAATGATCTGCTTTGCGAGAATATCCGGAAGTACACCTTCCATACCATAGCCGGTTTCAATACGGGCTTTTCTTTCTTCTTTGGATACAAGAATTAAAACACCGTTGTTCTTTTCCTTTGTTCCAATGCCCCAATCCCTCAAATATTTTAGTGCAACTTCTGCGATATCATACCCATCCAAAGAAGGTACAGTTACAATTACAATTGCCGATGAAGTACTGTCATTATAATCGCGAATCTTTTGTTCTAATGCATCTCTTTGAAAAGGTTCCAGGAAATTTCCAAAATCGTTTACCGCTCTCGGTGGTTGCGGCTTGCTCTCGATTTTTTGAGAAAAAACCGGCACACACAAAACCAGTGAAAGCAGTAAAAGAAAATTTTTCATCAAGGAAATAGGTTACATCATTTATTTGCCAAAAATAATTTCGTCGGGAAGTTCATTTTTATCAGTTGCGGCATCGTAGGGGAAATGAGTCTTCAAAGCATCCCCTATTTTTAAAATACATTCTTTAATACCAATCGCATAACTCTCACTATTAAACACCCATAGTATTTGCTGAACAACATCTTTCCAATATTGCGGGCCGGTTGCAGTGTGGATTCCGCTGTCTGCAAAAATTGCCAACTGCCTGTCTTTAACAGCAACATATAAAAGGGTCCCATTCCTGAGTTTGGTTTCATCCATTTCCAGTTTCATAAAGATCTCTTTGGCGCGGTCAAGCGGATCAACAAACCTGCAATGACTTTCCACGAACACACGCACTTCACCGCTTGTCTGCTTTTCAGCATCACGTATCGCCTGCACGATCATTTCATTTTCTTCTTTCGAAAAAAAATCTTTCTTTTTGGAGAAACGAAAAAGATTCAATGTATAAAAGATATTATTTTGAGAAATCAACCTTAGGAGCATTCTCACTTCCTGCATCAGCAGTAAAGCCCTCCTTTACATGAAAGCCAAACATTCCCGCAAAAATATTCATGGGGAAAGTTCTCACCTGAACATTATACGTTTGAACCGCCGAGTTAAAATCATTGCGGGCAACCTTAATACGATTTTCAGTTCCCTCCAATTGTGCCTGCAATCCTCTAAAAGCATCATTTGCCCGCAGCGTAGGATAATTTTCAGAAACGGCGAGTAGTCTTCCTAACGCCTGTGAAAGCTGGCCTTGCGCAGCCTGGTATTGCTGAATTTTTTCCGGTGTAAGATCATTAACATCCACTTTTATCTGTGTAGCAGAAGCTCTTGCCTGGATCACATTTTGTAAAGTTGTTTGTTCAAAATTTGCTTCGCCCTTAACCGTATTTACAAGATTGGGTATCAGGTCTGCTCTTCTTTGATAATCGCTTTGAACGTTATTCCAGGCTTTTTTTACATTTTCATCCTGATTTACCAGCCCATTGTAACCGTTACAGCCGCATCCACCTATTAATAATATTGCCGCAACAATTACTATTATTACCAGACTTTTTGTTTTCATTTTTAAAATTTTATTTAGTTCAAAAATAATGCTTATTCAAATGAATTGCCAAGATTCGTTAACTGACAAAATGATTATCATAAACCTCACGTTAGCGACATTTTTGTCTTAAGAATTTATCGCCTGGATGCCCGGTAAACTTTTCCCCTCAAAATATTCAAGCAGAGCGCCCCCTCCGGTTGAGACAAAACTTACATCATCTGCAAGATTAAATTTATTAATAGCCGCCACGCTATCACCACCGCCAATTAAGGAGAAGGCTCCGTTCTTTGTTGCTTCAGCTATAGCCATGGCAACCTCCTTGGTTCCGCGTTGAAATTTGTCCATTTCAAAAACGCCCATCGGGCCATTCCACAGAATTGTTTTTGAATCCTTAATCACTTTCGTAAAAGATTCACAAGCCATCTGCCCGATATCCAGGCCCATCCATCCATCAGGAATGTTATTGCTTAGAGCCCCTGATACGTCGGCATCTTTATCAAACTTATCGGCTATAATGGAATCGGCCGGCAAATGCAGGCAAACGTTTTTTTCCTGTGCTTTTTTCATAAGTTCTTTTGCGGTATCAACTCTGTCATCTTCACAAATTGAATTACCGATTCTGCCTCCCTCCGCTTTCATAAAGGTGTAGGCCATTCCTCCACCAATAATTATATCCGTAGCTTTTTCTAAAAGATTTTCAATAATTAGAATCTTATCAGAAACCTTGGCACCCCCAATGATTGCAAGAAATGGCTTTTCGGCATTATGCAAAATCTTTTCAGCATTTGCAACTTCACGCTCCATAAGTAAACCAAACATTTTTTTATCTCCGTGGAAAAATTTGGCAATGACAGCGGTTGAAGCATGCGCCCTGTGAGCCGTTCCAAATGCGTCGTTCACATACACATCTCCAAGTTTGCCAAGCTTCTCAGCAAATGCCTCATCTCCTTTTTCTTCTTCTTTATAAAATCTGAGATTCTCAAGTAAAAGAACTTCCCCGGGTTTTAGATCCTTTGCTTTTTGCTGCGCATCACTTCCTATACAATCATCAGCAAATAAAATTTTTGTATCTCCCAGCAATTCCTGTAAGCGGCTCACAAGATGTTTTAATGAATATTTTTCTGAAGGGCCATCTTTTGGGCGTCCGAAATGCGACATCAGAATAGCACTTCCTCCATCATTTAAAATTTTTTTTATAGTAGGCATAGATGCCTGCATGCGTGTATCATCCGTAATGCGGAATTGGTCATCGAGAGGAACATTAAAGTCCACTCTTATTAATGCTTTTTCGTTTTTGAAATTGTGATTAGAAAATTTAGACATACTGTGTTTTATTTTTTATTGATTTTATCAACTACCAAAAAACCGATCAATTGATAGAAATGAATTATTGGCCTCAAATGTAGATAAAAACAATGAGGATATCTCTGGCAGGAATACTGCAAAATAATTAGCGGGTACCGATAAAATCAAACGCCCTGGATACCGGATGATTGGCAGTAAAATTAAAACCAAGAAGCAAAGAAACTGTTGAGGCAATCTGTCTTTGATATAATTGTTGGGGTAATTGCATTTCACCTTTGGGGCTGGTATCAGGCCCCATGATTGCGATCCACGTATCGCCGGAACCTTTTACTAAAACATCGTGATCGGTCCATTTATTTTTCTTCTTTCCCCGTCCGTGATCTGTTGTTATTATGAGCGTGGATTTATCTTTATATTCCGGGGTGGACTGGATGTAATACCATAACTGCTGAATCATTTTATCAGCTTCATTGAGATGTTGCAGGTATTTATCGTATTCTCCGTTGTGTGCATCTTCATCGCATTCACCAAGCCCAATATAAACAACCTTCGGCTTATTAGCCTTTATATACTCTGATGCGGCAATGAATGTAAGAATGTCCCTGCGGGTACTGCCTTTTTCCGGGATGAGATTTTCCTGAGCTTTATTAAAAATATGTAAATCAAAATCATCATTTTCTGCAATAGAGTCGTAGCCACTATATATAGGTAAACTGTTTCGTTCTTTATTAAGGATGTAAGGAAAAATATCCCAGGATGTAAAGGCCGCTATCTTATTATTGAACTCTTCTATTGAATTTAAAAACTCCAGCACATTAATATTCAGGTTATTTTCAGGTTCATTGGAGCTTATCCGAATATCAGCATAACCAGAAAGGATTTCATTGTAACCGGGATATGAGAATTTATAACCATTAAAAACGTTCACTTTATTTTTATATTCCCTGTTTCCATAAAGCCGGCCCTGCAGCTCAATTACGTTCCAGAAAAACGGCAGCAACTTTTTTCTGTTCTGTTCCACAGAAGAATCCAGGTACATCATTTTTGCAAGGCTCACGTCGGAAGTGTAGCGGGGATTATTAATGATCTCCTGATCAGCGCCTTTGAAAATTTCCTGCCACCGGATGCCATCAATCGTTACAATAAAAATATTTTTTGTTTTCGTGGCTTGCTGCGCCGAAGCGATATAAAAACAAATCGTTAAAACTAATAATAAGTAGTGTTTCATGATTTACGAGGTTATGCAAATGAACCATTACAGTATAACCTTAGTGAAACTAAATCATTAAGTATTTGTAAATCTTATTAACTTATTGTAATTCACTTCATACTTTTACAAGAAAATAATCTTTAATTTTACGTCCGCTTTTTAAAAGGCTAAACAATCTTGTAAAGGAATTATTTAAAAAAACAATTAATATTATAAATGAAAGCCTGCTATATTTGCGGGGTAATTTGATGAAAGTTTCAGCCACCATATTTCTTCAATCTTTTGGACGCACTTACATGATTATGTGTGGACGTTGTATGCCGTGAGGCATCATACATTTTATATTATCCCCTCTTAAGGCTTTGCCTCTTATTCTCAGGAATAGCATTTTTTATTTTTCATTTTTAAAGAAAAAATCATGAGCACTCAACATTTTGAAACATTACAACTTCACGCCGGTCAGCAAATTGACCCCACTACTAATTCAAGAGCAGTACCTATTTATCAAACAACTTCCTACGGATTTAAAAATTCTGAGCATGCGGCTAATTTATTTGGCTTAAGAGAGTTTGGAAACATCTACACAAGAATAATGAACCCTACTACCGATGTTTTTGAGCAGCGCATGGCAGCCCTTGAAGGCGGTGTCGCAGCTCTGGCAACTGCTTCCGGCCAGGCATCGCAGTTTTTGGCGCTCAATAATATTATGCAGTCGGGCGATAATTTTGTAACGACCACTTACCTTTATGGAGGAACTCATAATCAATTTAAAGTTGCCTTTAAACGCCTGGGCATTGAAGCACGATTCGCAGACGGTGATGATGTTGAAAGTTTTGTAAAGCACATTGACAAAAATACCAAAGCGATTTACCTTGAAACCATAGGCAATCCAAGATTGAATATTCCCGATTTTAAAAAGTTTGCAGACCTCGCAAAGGAGTATGATCTGCCGTTAATTGTTGATAATACGTTTGGCGCTGCAGGATATTTATTTCGCCCGCTTGAGCATGGAGCAAATGTGGTAGTGGAATCTGCGACTAAATGGATTGGCGGGCATGGCACTACGATAGGAGGTGTTATAGTTGATGGAGGAAATTACAACTGGGGCAACGGCAAGTTTCCACAATTCACTGAGCCGTCAGAAGGTTATCATGGATTAAAATTTTGGGATGTTTTTGGAGAAGGAAATCCGCTTGGCTTACCTAACATAGCTTTTGCGATTCGTGCAAGAGTGGAAGGCCTTAGAGACTTTGGGGCATCGCAAAGCCCGTTTAATGCATTCTTGTTATTGCAAGGGTTAGAAACTTTGTCGCTTCGTGTACAACGCCATGTTGATAATGCGTTGGAACTTGCGCAATGGCTGGAGAAACACGACCTCGTTGAATTTGTAGAATATCCTGGTTTAAAAAGCAGCCCATACAATTCGTTAGCAAAGGAATATCTTCCAAAAGGATTCGGAGGCATTTTAAATTTCGGCGTAAAAGGAGGAAAGGAAAACGCAAGCAAATTCATTGATTCATTAAAACTGGTGAGCCATTTGGCAAATGTAGGTGATGCAAAAACTTTAGCCATTCATCCAGCTTCTACTACACACGAACAACTGAGTGAAGAAGAGCAAAAGGCTGCGGGCGTAGCTCCCAACCAGGTTCGCATTAGTGTAGGTATTGAACATATTGATGACATCAAAGCCGATCTTGAACAGGCGTTTAATAAAGTTTTTTCTAAAGAACTTATTGGATAAATTTTGTTAGCTCTTTGTAATGAATAGTAAAAATAAAATATAATAAAGTAATAAGCCCGCCCGGATGACTGGTCGGACGGGGTTTGCCTAATTACCTTACACTCTTCTACTAAGGTTTTTAATAAAATATTATCTGAAAAACCTTAGTACTTTATTTTCAAACAGATTTTTTGTTTCAATAAAACACAGAATGAATAATGGTTGAGAGTTTAAAGATTTTCAGGTATAATAGCTCGTTTCAATTAGAGTCGGGAATTAAAATTCCCGGCTTTCATCTTGGTTATACAACTTATGGAAATCTTAATGCTGCGAAAGATAATGTTGTGTGGATTTTTCATGCGCTTACGGCAAATAGCAAAGCCGAAGAATGGTGGCCCGGATTGGTAGGTGAGGGGAAATTATTTGATCCGAAAGATTATTTTATCATTTGCGTGAATATGCCTGGCAGTTGTTATGGAAGTACCGGCCCGTTGGATATAAATCCGGCAACCGGCGAGCCTTACTACCATAACTTTCCTTTCTTTACACCAAGAGATATGATTCGCTCCTACCAGTTTTTAAAACTGGAACTCGGAATAAAAAAAATTAAGATCGGGATCGGGGGATCTATGGGAGGACAGCAATGTATAGAATGGGCGATTGAGGAGCCGGAGGTATTTGAATATATATTTCCTTTGGCTACAAATGCATTCCATTCTGCGTGGGGTATTGCATTTAATGCTTCGCAAAGAATGAGTATAGAAGCAACAGAATCGTGGAAGGAAAAAAGACCGGATGCAGGAATCGAAGGAATGAAAGTTGCCCGCAGCATTGCGCTGATTTCTTACAGGCACTATGAAACATATCATGCAAGCCAGTCAGAAGATACAAATGGGCATCTCGAGAATTTTAAGCCGGAATCCTATCAACGATACCAGGGAGAGAAATTGGCGAAGAGATTTAACGCATTCAGCTATTATTTTTTAAGCAAAGGAATGGATGCACATAATGTAGGCCGTGGAAGAGGAAACGCAGAGAAAGCATTATCCTTAATAAAAGCGAAAACTTTAGTGATAGGTATTACCACAGACATTCTTTTTCCATTGAATGAACAAAAATTTATTGCAGAAAATATTCCGAACGCTGAATTTAAAGCCATTGATTCGCTTTATGGACACGATGGTTTTCTATTAGAGTTCGAGCAGATCCAAAAACTTATAAGCAGTTTTATAAGCGATCAATCGGTCTCAACTTCGGCATTACAAATTAAATAAAAATGACAACTCATAAACAGTTAACAATAGGCTTATTTGGTTTTGGGGTAGTAGGCGAAGGCCTTTACAAGGTTTTAAAGCAAACGCCCTCGCTAAATGCAACGATAAAAAAAGTTTGCATAAAAGATCCTTCTAAAAAAAGAAATGCCCCTGCTGAATTATTTACAACTAATAAAGACGAATTGCTAAATGATGAAAGTATTAATGTAATCGTAGAGGTTATCAATGAGTCTGAAGCAGCATTTGAAATAATATCCCGTGCATTAAAGAGCGATAAAGCAGTAGTAAGCGCCAGTAAGAAAATGATTGCGGAACACCTTTCTGAAATTTTGCAAATGCAAAAAGAAACCGGCTTTCCTTTTCTATGCGAACCTTCTGCTTGTGCATCTATACCTGTAATTCGTAACCTGGAAGAATATTATGATAATGACCTGCTGCACTCTCTTCGGGCGATTGTAAACGGCTCCACGAATTATATTCTTACAAAAATGTTTGAGGACAAACTTGATTTTAAGAATGCATTGATGCAAGCGCAACAATTAGGTTTCGCAGAAATAGATCCTACATTGGATGTGGATGGTTGGGATGCCGTTCATAAATGGGTCATTTTACTTTGTCATGCTTATGGAATTGTATCGCCGATAAAAGACGTTTTGTTTACCGGTATTCAAAATATTAACGCAGGTGATGCAAATTTTGGAAGAGAAAAAAATTATGAAATAAGATTAGTTGCGCAGGCAAAAAAATTATTGAATGGAAGGGTTGCCGCTTTTGTTCTCCCACAGTTTGTAAAACAGGATGATCATTTATCGTTTGTAAAAAATGAATATAACGGAGTAGTAATTGAAAGCTCTTTTGCAGATAAGCAATTTTTTTATGGAAAAGGAGCGGGAAGTTTCCCAACTGCTTCAGCAGTGTTGAGTGATATATCTGCACTCACCTACGATTATAAATATGAGTACAAGAAATTATATTATCATAAACCGAATCAACTTACCAATGATTTTTATGTACGCTTTTATATAAGTTTTGACGATTGGCAATTTATTCCCCGGGAAAAATTCGAATGGATAGAAGAATGGCATGCGGAAGAGGGAAGAAAGTACTTGATTGCAGTCATACATTTTGATCATCTTTCTAAAGATGACTGGTGGAAAAAAAATAATACATCCATAATTCTCACACCTGATCCCATTATTGAAGATATGGAACTCCGTAAAGTAAAAAAGAGAAGCCTGGAACTTGCAGGTATAGTTTAATTTGTAATTCGTTTTTCACAGTGATTATTCTTAAATTTAGCGTCTGCTAAATAAGCATCAGAAACAACTACTATTCTATATAAAGCTGGCCTTCGAAAGGAATATTTTAAATTCTTTTGAGTTTAATATTTATACGCTTTGTATAAATATTCAAAATTTTCAAAGATGAAAAACAAAGTCGTGCCTAAAATTTTATTTCTTTTTGCAATTTTACTCTATCCAGCGTCAATTCTCTTTTCTCAGACTATATCGGTTGATGTCTCAAATGTTATACGAACCATCCCATCCAACGCCGTTGGAATTAATATGAATTATGTAATGGATGGTACTTACATCAATGGTAACACGCAATCGGCAACTGCAAATACACTAAGGAATATGGGCATGAAATTTCTTCGATACCCGGGCGGAGAAAAATCTGATAATTATTTGTGGGCAAAATCACCTTACACACACTCAGCCCCCACAATGGCTCTTACTGGCAGTTGCCAGTGGCCTTCAGGCGACAGCCGGTTTGTAAATTCTGACTATGCTACAGTAAAATCCGTGGTATTAGATTTTGACGAGTTTGTTACAACGTACAAACAAGTGGGAGCAGAACCAATGATTGTTTGCGCTTATGACGCAGCTTATTACGGAAAGTCAGTAGGCAATCCCTCTGCTAATCCATGTGGCACAAAGCCTACCCTAGCCACTTTGGTTACAAATGCAAAAGAATGGGTTAAGTATGCAAACATAACCAAGGGATACAACATAAAATACTGGTGTATTGGAAATGAAAGCTGGAATCTGTGTGACTATAATGGTTGCGTTTCTGCAAGCCAGTATGCGGCTGATATTGTCACTTTCGCTTCAGCAATGAAAGCTGTTGATGCCAGCATTAAAATTATAGCGAATGGAAGAGGTACCAGTTGGTGGGAGACCTTGCTTGAGAGTAATGCTGCAAGTTATATTGATTACTTAGGTGTGAGTTGCTATCCAATTTATAACTATACCGGCGGCTATGAAACCTACAGGACTACAAGCCCCAATTTATTGAATGAAGCGCAAACAGCTGTGAACGCAATTAATACCTATGCTTCAACAGCAGATAAAATGCGAATTAAAGTGATTACGACCGAATACAATTCAATAGATTTTGGCAACGGATGGAGCAATGTAAATGATGTGGGACACTCATTGGTCGCCTTTGATATAATGGGCCAGCATTTAGAAAATCCCCAGGTAGACGCTGCACTTTTTTGGAACACAAGATGGATTACCAATACTACCGCTCCACAAAATGTAGACGATGCCCTTGACGAAAACAGTAACATGAATGCCAACGGGCTTGCTTTATCAATATGGGGAAATAATTTATTGCCTAAGTTAGTTGATGCGGCAAGTACCGGAACCGGCAACAATTTTATTAAAGTATTTTCAGACTATGATGACATAACGGCTAAACTAAATATCTTTTTAATTAACAAGGACAACTCAAGCCATACAATAGGCCTCAATATTTCAAATTATTTTTCGAGTCCTTTTTATCAAAGGTATCAGTACAATGGCGTAAATTCTTCAGATAAGTTTCCAACCTACTCATTGCTGGATATTGCGCCTGTGCAGATCGCAGGTTACCCTGCTTCTTTTATCTTGCCAAAAAATTCTATTACGTTATTTAAATTTGGAACATCGGGCACATTAGCCTCAAAATATATCTCATTACATGCTGATTTAAAAAATGAAATTGTGAAATTGTCCTGGATAACAGACGGGGATAACTGCGGAAGTAATTATTATATAGAGAGCTGTAAAGATGGGGTAACCTGGGGAAATACCGGAACAGTGAAGGCCAGTTGCGGTGCTAATAACAATGTGTATTCTTTTGAAGATAATATTGAAAATATAACGGCGGTGAATATTTACTACCGGGTAGAGGAAATTGACAAAGAAGGATTCTCATTGTATAGCGAAGTTAAGGCCATAAGGAAAGCAGGCAGGAAAGATAACTTCTTCGTTAAGCTATACTCAAATCCTGCAAATAACTGGATTAAGCTCGATATAGCAAATGCTCCTGAAAAAAAGGGGAATATAATTATTCGGAATTCTTATGGTGTCACCGTAAAGAAATTTCTTTCAGTTCAAATGGATAGTCCTATAAAATTCGGGGTGAAGAATTTGTCCAAGGGATTATATTTCATGGAGGTTATCTGCGGATCCGAAAGTAGTAACTTGAAATTTATTAAGCTTTAGGGAGGTGTCATCTGCTTCCTTGCTGACTACACAACGGCCGCTATCTGTTGACGATACGGAGACCAAAGGATGAAAGTTACCTGTATCCCATTGCCTGCAGTTGAAATAGTTCAGCATATTGTCCACCTTTCTCTAACAATTCTTCATGGCTTCCAATCTCGAGTATTTCGCCCTTATCCAGTACTAATATGCGATCGGCCATACGCACAGTAGAAAATCTATGAGAAATTAACAGGGCCGATTTATTTTTTGTCAATTCCGAAAAACGCTGGAATACTTCATACTCTGATCTCGCATCCAAAGCGGCTGTTGGTTCGTCCAGAATCATTAGTTGTGCATCACGCATATATGCTCTTGCAAGTGCAACTTTTTGCCATTCTCCGCCAGATAATTCAACACCTTGTGCAAAATGGCGGCCAAGCATTTGCTCATACTTATTTGGTAATCTTTCAATAATTGGGCTGGCAAGGCTTTGTTTTGCTGATTTAATAATGAGATCCTGGTTATTCAACTCCTTAATGTTTCCGATAGCGATATTCTCATTAGTGGTCATTTGATACCGTAGAAAATCCTGGAAAATAATTCCTATTTCCATCCTTAACTCAGTTACATCATATTCACGTAAATCATGGCCATCCAATAAAATGCGGCCTTCAGTGGGGTCGTATAAGCGGGCTAATAATTTAACAAGGGTTGTTTTTCCTGCGCCATTTTCGCCTACAAGAGCAAGCTTTTCTCCTGCGTGAAGCGTGAAATTCAGGTTACGATTTGCCCAACGCGTTGTGTTAATATACTTGAAGCCTACATTTTCAAAAGTAAATCCATGCTGTATGGGTTTGGGAAAAGGCCTTGGATTCGCAGGCAGTTTCATCTTAGGTTTTAAAGTAAAAAAGTCAAAGAAATCTGTAAGATAAAGTGCTCCTTGAGAAACAGTGCTAAAGCGCTTTATAACGCTTTGTAAACTGCTTCCTAACTGACGGATGGAGCCCAGTAAAAATGTGAGGCTTCCTATAGTAAGAAGGCCAGCCACAACTTGCTTGATTATAAAAATAAACGCAAGATAGTACCCCATTGTGCCAAGCATGGTAAGCCCAATGCCCCATAAGGTGCGTCTTTTGGCCAAGCTACTTGTGTCCTTATATAATTTTAAAAAAATGGAACGATACCTGGACATAAAAAATCCTGAAAGGTCAAACACCCGCACTTCTTTAGCTGTCTGATCACTGGCTCCCACATAACTTATATATTCGAGTTCTCTTCGTCTTGCCATTTGGCTCCTTGCCAGGGAATATGTTTTTGCATTAAAATAATATTCACCTATAAAGGAAGGAATTGTGGAGAAAAGCAAAATTAAAGTGAACCAGGGATTAAAAACAATTAAACCGCCGGCAAGGAAACTCATGGTAATCACATCCTGCATTTGAGTTAAAACTTGTGTCAAAAGCATTGCCCGCCCTGTAGACTGTAATCTTGCTCTTTCAAGTTTATCATAAAATACGGAGTCTTCAAACTGATCAAGATCTAGTGTGGCCGCATGCGACATTATTTTTAAAGAGGTATGATTTGCAAAAAGATCACCTAATAGAGTATCAAAAAGGTTAACAACCTTGTTGAGTGCGTTCATTGAAACTACCATCGCAAATTCAATTATTACCAATTTCCATAGATGTTCATGAGAAGCATGTCCATTATTATGCCTCACCAGGTTTACGATATCATCAATTATTAGCTTACCAATGTATAGCATAATCAACGGTAATACGGCAAGGCATATCCGAATAATTGAATTGGCAATAGTTATGGACGGGCTTGTTTGGTATACTAATCTTAAAAATCTTGGGAGATTAGTCAGAGCCCCCAGGCGTTGCCTGAGGGTTAGACGCTCCACACCATTCTTAGGATCTCTTTTAGATCCCGCTGTACTTTGTCTCCAAAAATTCATTATCATGTTTAGTAAGTAGTCTTTTTAATAATTAACGGTTTAAGTCGCTGAATCTTATGCGCATCTAATACTCCGGAACCGACATTTAAGAAATTTATCGTGAGGTTCTAAGGTTGGCAATAAAATCAACTACCAGTTAAGCCCAAAGTTAATCACCGATTGAATTTAAGTATCCCTGCAATAAATTAGCAAACTCATGAGCACATTCAGTTTCAAACATTGTTGAATGTTCTCCTTCAATCTCGTGAATTGTTATGTCTTTCGCATACTTACTCCACATATTTTTTGTTTCATCATTTAAATAAAGTCTTTTAAACGTCACCTTTTTATTAACATCCATAAAATAATAACGCTCTTTTGCATAAAACAATACAATTTCACCGTCATATGGGCTTAGCTTATAATTTTTAGAGGCATCGGAATAAGCAAATTGTTTTTTAAATGCATCAAGCCCTATATATTCCAGGTCGCCGCTTTGTAGCTTCTTTCGATTTTTTATTTTGTAAATGAAAAATTTTAATGAATTGAGTTTATATCCTATCGCGTGCTTTGTGTGCTTCCTGAATAAAAAAGATTCAAAATTTATTTTAAATAAAATCTTTAAAGTTGATCTCTTAATTTTTAAAGGAATAAGATATAAATTCCCCCATGATGGAGTTTTTCTCTTCGCAGGTTTACGAATTACCGTATCAAACATGCTGAGCAGTTGTACATTTTTACCTCCCTTTCTCAGTTGCGTGGCGATCTCAAAAGCAATAAATCCGCCAAGACAATGACCGGCCAAAGCATAAGGGCCTTCCGGATTATTTATTAAAATTTCTTCGATGAATAATTTTGCAATTTCTTCAATATTATCAGGAATGTTTTTTAGATCCCTGGCATCGACCGGTAATTGCAATGCATATACCGGCTGGTCAGGAGCAAGCAATTCAGCAAAATTTTTAAAACGAAGCGCTGTTCCGCCCTCTCCGCAAACAATATAGAGAGGCGCCTTATTCCCTCCCGTTTTTAATGGAACCAGATATTTAATATTTAAAGCCTGTAACGAAGGGTTTTTTATTTTTTCAATAAAATTATCAGCAAAGTCCGCAATTGTAGGATTAATGAAAATATCGTTAATTGTAAGCTCTATTTTTAATCTCTTCCTGATTGCAGAGACTAATATTATTACTAGTAATGAGTGCCCTCCCAGTTCAAAAAAGTTATCATGAATGCCAACGCGATCCACATGAAGTAGTTCTTTCCAGATTTCTGCGAGACCGGATTCCAGTTCGTTTCGGGGAGCAACATATTCATTAGTTGCAAATTCAGCCAGCCCAGGGTCAGGCAAAGCCTTTTTATCAATTTTTCCATTTGACGTTAGTGGTAAATAATCCAGTTGCACCCACACTTGCGGAACCATATAATCAGGCAATTTCGTATGGAGGTAGGATGTAAGTAATTGTTTATCCAACTTTCCATCGGCGACTATATAGCCTACAAGTCTTTTCCCTTCGTCACTATTGGAACGTGCAAGAACAACGACTTGCTTAATAAGGCCGCCCTGTAAAGCGACTGTTTCTATTTCGCCCAATTCAATACGATAGCCTCTTATTTTTACCTGGTCATCTAATCTACCTAAATATTCGATTGTGCCATCAGGCATCCATCGGCCGAGATCTCCTGACCTGTAGATTCTGGCTTCGGGATCATTCATGAATGGGTTTTTTATAAACTTTTGTGCAGTTAAATCCTCGCGGTTTAAGTACCCGCGGGCAAGACCCTCTCCGCCAATACATAATTCTCCCGCTACGCCGATAGGTAGCAGATTTTGATTATTATCTAAAACATAAGCATACAATGTCGGTATAGTTTTGCCAATAATACTATTGCCATTTTCTATCTGTTGCCAACCTATTTCCTGGTAGGTCACGTGAACTGTGGTTTCCGTAATGCCGTACATGTTAATTATCCGGCAATTTTTATACAATTGTTTCCATGGCTTCAACTTCGAAGGGTTCAAAGCTTCGCCACCAAAAATTACATACCTGATATCTACATGACTGGTTCTTGTAACCAGAATATCCTGTAAAACATAAAATGAAGAAGGCGTTTGATTGAGGATGGTCACCTTTTCTTTTAACAGCAAATCAGCAAAAAGAACCGTGTCTTTCGTTGCTGTGGGAGGGACAATTACAACGCGGCCGCCATAAAATAACGCGCCATACATTTCCCAAACTGAAAAGTCAAAACAAAAAGAATGGAACATTGTCCAAACATCGCTTTCATTAAAATCATAAAGCGGCTTATCTGTTTCAAATAACCTCACAACATTCCTGTGTTCTATCATCACTCCTTTTGGCTTGCCGGTAGATCCTGAAGTGTGGATCACATATGCAATACTTGAGGGCTTAATCTTTATTTTCAGCGCCTCTTCACTTTCTGCGCGAATGGCTGACAGATCTTTACCGTTTATTTCTATAATCTCGAAATCATCGGTAAGATGCAGTTTTGTTTTGCCCAACAAACTGGTCACAACCAATCGAGATCCCGCATTCTCAAGCATATAACTAATACGGTCTTCGGGATATTCCGGATCAATAGGAACATAAGCGCCTCCTGCCTTCAATATTGCCAATAACCCGATAATCATATCAATGCTTCGCTCAATGCAAATTGGAACGAGTGTATCTTCCTTTACACCTTTAGCCCTCAGAAGATGGACAAGTTGATTTGATCGCTTATTTAATTCAGCGTAGGTGATACTACTTTCCTCAAATACCACGGCAATATTATCCGGCGTCTTTTGCACCTGCGCCTCAAAAAGGTCTACAATATTTTTATCGTGAGGATATCCAACCGCAGAATCATTGAATTCGAACAGCAATTGTTTTTCTTCCGCAGAAGTGAGCATTTTTAGTTTTGATATCTTTTCTCCAGGATTTTTTATTATTGAACCAAGTAATTCTTTGTAATGGCTCATCATTCGATCTATTGTTTCCTCCTTATACAAATTTGTATTGTACTCTATAGAAACCTGAAGTCCATTTTCATTTTCACTTATAGAAAATGTAATTTCAAATTTGGACGTATTTGATGGCGAGACCTCTCTGGATAATTTTAAATTGCCTAATCTAACATCTGTATTCTCTGCGGTGTTTTGCAACACAAACATGACCTGGAATAATGGCGTTCTGCTTAGATCTCTTTCTTTAACTACAACTTCAACAATTTTTTCAAATGGAATATCCTGGTTTTCGTAAGCCTCAAGCGTAGTTGTTTTTACTTGTTGTAAAAAATCCCTGAAAGATATAGTTCCATCTACTTCGCTTCGCAAGGAAAGCGTATTGACAAAAAATCCTATAAGCCCTTCAACTTCTTGCTGTGTCCGGTTAGCAATCGGGCTGCCGACGCAAATATCTTCCTGTCCACTGTACCTATGAAGCAATACTTTGAAACCGGCCAGCATTGTCATAAATAGAGTGGCTCCCTGAGCCTGTGATAAGGAATATAATTGCTCACTAACAGATTTGTCAAGGGTGAATTTTTTTACGGCACCTTTTGTATTTAGTACCGAAGGCCTTTGGTAATCGGTTGGGAGTTCTAAATTTGCTACACCTGCAAGCTTATTTTTCCAATAGCCTAATTTGTTTTCGAGTAAGTCCCCTTGCAAATAATTTCGCTGCCAAATTGAATAATCGGCATATTGAATTTTAAGCGGAGATAGCTCAATAGCCCTTCCGCCAGAAATACTATTGTAAACCGATGCTACTTCTTTTACCATTATTCCCATTGACCATCCATCGGAGGCAATATGATGCATTGTTACTACAAGCAAATGTTCATCACCTGAAACAGGTAGCAATGTGGCCCGAAGCATGAAATCTTTAGATAGATTAAATGGCTTCTTAACCAATTGCTGTGTGTATTGCTGCAACCCTGCATCGCTTTCTTTGTATTTAGCACCATCTATAATATCTAATTGCCATAAATCTTCTTCTTTGATCTGTTGGTAGGCGTGGCCATCTTCTTCCAAAAAAACAGTTCGAAGAACTTCATGCCTGTTTACAATATATTTTAAAGATTTCTTCAATGCTTCTTGATTCAATGTTCCATTCAACCGTAAAACCGCGTTTATGTGATACTGAACGCTTCCTTCCATTTGATCTATAAACCATAACCTCTCCTGGCTGAAGGACAGGGGAATTTTTCCCAGCCTTGGCTGTATTTCTATTTGCTGAATTATATGAGTTCCCAACCTACTTTCTAAGTATGCTGACAAGGAAGCTATCGTTGGATGAATGAAAATTTCTTTAACGGCGACTTCCTCAGAAAGCTCTTTTCGAATTCCCCATACCATGCGCATGGCCAGCAGGGAATGTCCTCCCAGTTCAAAGAAGTTATCGTGTACGCCTACCCGTTCTACGCCAAGCAATTGTTGCCAGATACCCGCAAGCTTCTCTTCTGTTTCGGTTTGGGGCGCTACGTATTCAT
>JBBSBD010000073.1:0-24469 GCA_038251675.1 Chitinophagales bacterium
AGGTGATCCGGCTGGGACTCGAACCCAGGACCCATACATTAAAAGTGTATTGCTCTACCAACTGAGCTACCGAATCTTTAAATAAAGACACATAGAATGATCGCTGCCATGTATCGCTGCCTTTTTTTAAAGGAGTGCAAAAATATGGTAAAAAGTTTTGGCAACAAATTTTTTCAGAAAGTTATTCCCTCATCATTCGAATGGCATAAACTTTCTTTCATTCAGAGAGGCATCTCTCCTATTTTTGCGCA
The DNA here is from genome assembly GCA_038251675.1 of Chitinophagales bacterium. GTDB lineage: Bacteria > Bacteroidota > Bacteroidia > Chitinophagales > Chitinophagaceae > Ginsengibacter. The sequence continues at coordinate 252 of JBBSBD010000073.1, forward strand.
AATATAGATATGCAAATGTTTACAGATAAAGTGATTGCGTTTACCGGGGGCAGCAAGATAATTGGAAAGACATTGACGGAAGCGTTTTTAAGAAGAGACGCTAAAGTATCCACTTGTACGAAATTTCTTTTTCAAAAAAGGCAATCTTGTAAAATAACCTAAGTTGTATTCATTTCATTTTTATTACCTTTTACTTTTTCGAATTGCCTAATCTTAATTTTTAATGCCTCTAATTACGCTTACATCTGACATTGGAAGACAGGATTTTTTGACCGGCGCCGTTAAAGGGCAGCTATTACAAATAAACAGTGATTTTAATATCGTTGATATTTCTCATGAACTTTCTCCTTTCAATTATCCACAGGCTGCTTATGTATGCCGAAATGCAGTAAAAAATTTTCCGCCATTTACTTTTCATATTATTCTGGTTGATTTATTTGATCAACGACCGGACCACATGCTTCTTATTCAACACCACGATCAATACATCGGTTGCGCGGACAATGGTTTAATAACAATGATACTCGAAGAGACTCCTGAAAAGATGGTTGCCCTGCCACTCAAAGCATCTGCGCAGAAAAACACCTTGTATTGTGCGTCTGTATTTGGCAAAGCATACCAGGGCATTCTTGATGGAAAAGCAATTGAAGAAGTTGGAGACAGCAGTGTTTCTATTGAAGTAAAGAATCCGTTACGGCCCTTGCTCGGGCAGAAATATATTGAAGGGCAAATAATCTTCATTGATAATTTTGAAAACGTAATTATTAATATCACTAAAGAAGAATTTGAAGAACAGCGGCGTGGCAGAAGCTTTAAAATTGTTTTTAAAAGAGATGAAGTGATTGATAAAATAAGTGAGACTTATGCAGATGTTTCTGAAAGTGAAAAGCTGGCGTTATTTAATTCGGCCAGCTACCTCGAAATTGCTATTAATAAGGGCAATGCTGCAGGCCTCTTCGGACTTGAAGGTTATTCTGAACAACATAATTCGCAAAACCAATACATGCAAAACCGTTTACTGTACCAAACCGTCAAAATTTATTTTGAGTAACTTTAGCACTCACAAAAAATTACATCATGAAAAAGAGTTTTTTATTTTTAATAGTTTCTGCTTTCACAATGATAGGCATATCACAAATTCGTATGCCGGCCCCCTCTCCTACACAAACTATAAAACAGGATTTCGGCTTGTCATCCATTGAGTTAACTTATTCCAGGCCCGCCGTTAAAAGTCGAAAAATTTTTGGCGACCTGGTACCTTATGGTAAAATGTGGCGTACCGGTGCCAATGGCGCTACAAGAATTAAGTTCAACGATGATGTAGCAATGGGAGGCCAGCAGGTAAAAGCCGGCGAATATGCATTATACACAATACCCGGAGAAAGCGAGTGGGAAATCATACTAAACAAAGGAGTCAATAATGGCGGGCTAACCGGCTATAAGGCCGACGAAGATGTAGTGCGATTTAAAGTAAAATCCAACAGCATACCGTCAAAAATTGAAAGTTTTACCATGGAATTTGGCGATGTAAAGCCTAAGAGTACTGAACTGAATCTAATGTGGGAAAATACCCGCGTAACCGTTCCGATAACAACTGACGTGGATACAAAAGTAATGGCACAGATAAATGATGTAATGAATAAAGACAACAAGCCATACTACCAGTCTGCATTATACTATGCCGAGAATGGAAAAGATATGAAGCAGGCAATAACATGGTTTGATAAAGCAATAGAACAAAACCCTGCAGGATATTATATCTATTATCAAAAAGCAACCGCACTCGCTAAAATGGGCAGGAAAGATGAAGCAAAACTCACCGCTCAAAAGTCAATGGAAGTAGCACGTCAGGAAAAAAATGATGATTACGTGAAATTAAATGAGAAGTTGTTGGCGAGTTTGAATTAATAACCGTGATTGCATTTTCTATAAAATAAATGCGCCTGTATATTTTAAAAAAACAAATTGATAAAACCGAATCTATTTCGGTTTTTTTTGACTTAAAGAATTACTTCATTGAATTTTCATATTCTTAAAGAATCAGGTAAATGTACTTTGAATCCTATCCTTTCACCCAGGAAACCAAAATATATAAGTGCATTTAGAGCAAACAAAACAAGTAGCCGATCTATCTGTCCAGTCAAGTTTGAAAAAAGTAGTAACCGATGAGTTTAATTGAGACCTACGCGTCCAAAAATATTGGTTTGAACAAACAGGGCAAGTAATCTGATTGCCTTTTACTTCTACAGTTTGCGGTTCTTTATTCTTAAAAAGTTTCATAGCAATAAAGTTAAAGCAGAAAGCCACAACAAAAATCTACGCAGTCGTTGCCTGCCTGTTAGGAATCAACACCGTAAATGTTGTGCCCACTTTTACTTCCGAGTCAATATGTATTGTACCTCCTAATTTTTCCACTGCTTCATTCACAATATACAACCCCAGTCCCGAGCCCTTGAAGCTATTATCTGCCTGGTAAAACCTGGTAAAGATGTGGTCAAGATCATCCTTTGCGATCCCCGATCCGTTGTCAATTACTTTTATCTCAGCTTCGCTACCTGTTGCATTTATACAAACTTTTAAAAACGAATTGTCTTTCTCTTTATCATAATATTTTAGTCCGTTAGATATAAGATTATACAATATCATATTTAGCCTCGATTGGTCGGTGATGAATATGTCATCCTGCTTTACTTCGGCAATACGTTCTATGTGTGTTGAATTATCAGCAAACTGGTGATCCTGAAGCGCACTATTTAATAGTTCGGTAAAATCTATGGGTTCAAAATTCAATCGCATTCTTTTGTTCCTGGAAAAATCGAGTATATCAGTCACCAGTATGTTTAGCCTGTGTAAAGTACGGCGTTGCATTTCCAGGTAGCCGGTTCTCTTTGCTTCATCCTTTTCATGCTTAATGATGTGAACCAACGCAACAACAGAAGTTATTGGAGAACGAAGATCATGAGAGGTTCTTGAAATCAATATATCAAGTTCGGAGTTAAGCCTGGTGAGTTGTTCGTTTGCCTCATTGATTTCCACATTTTTTTTATTCAACTGATCATTGATCACTTCAAGTTCATTATTTAATACTTCAAGTCTTGAAAATGCCCTGAAGAATTGCCTTGATAGCGCAATCGCCTGCGATATAATAAGGATAAAAATACCTACATAAATAAGGTTGGCACTTTTGATGATTAAACTGTTATATAAAATGTCATTAATAATGGCGGCGAATAATATAATGAAGCCCGCCAAAAAATATGCGCTACCGACCCTTTTATTTTTTACAGCCCTTATATACACATACAGGCCAAAGAGAGCCGTTATGACCATAAGCAACTCAAAGGGCTTTAAAGCATATCTGAATATATAGGGAGATGCAAAAATTGACAGCAATACAAATGGTGTGCTTACATATAGAATTATTCGTAGTATTTTTTTTGGAAACTCTTTTGGAAAAAGCTCATAAGAAAATAATGAAAGCACCGGAACACTAAGGTATAAACTTATAAACTCTATATGCTTGATCAATTGCCAATGCCAGTTCCTTATATACAATATGGCAAGTTCGTCGCTTACTAACGGACGTACAGCCACCAAGATACAAAACAAGCTAAAATATAATGAAGCCGGCCCTTTATTAAAATAAAAGAAAACTATCAGGAAATAAATCCCCATAAGAAAAAAACTTCCCGCAATAAAAAAATCAAGCCCAACATTTTTTATCAATAATGATTGTACCTGTTCGTGGGTGCCCAATTTTATATAATCCCATAATCCACCCGTATTGTAGTTGAAATTAGAAACCTGGATCACGATATCCAGTTCGTTGTTCAGAGGCTGCACCGGAACAATTGCCGGCAAATAATCAGGAATTGAACTTGCCTTTGATGTACCCACCTTTCCGATTTGCAAAAGTTGTTTTCCATTCACAAATAATTTATAGGCAGAAGCGATCGTCAAAAATTTTAAATCGAGTTGCCGGCTATCCTTTGGGCAAAGTATTTTCAACCTGTAAGTGGCGAAGCCAAAGGCTGGCGTAAATATGCCTGCCCCCGGTACATTTGAATTCCAAAAACCAGGTACCTCAATGTACGCTGCCTGTTTATTAAACGCTGAATCGGCACTGGTGGGATCATAAAGTTTGTTCCAATAAAATGCCCACTGGCCATTAAGATCTGCAACTCCATTTTTTTCCCAATCCCATTGGCTTAGGTCGAGAACACCTTGTTTAGCATGGATTTTTGATTGGCTGTTTGCAGGGGTAAAATAAAAAATTGTAACTAGTAAAAATAGAATTGATTTGAGAAGCTTACTCCTGGTTAAGAGTTCTAACGTATATTTCTGCCTCTCCATAAATCTTTTTTTCAAATTTCCGGGGGTGTAGTAAAGTGCTGCTTACCTATAACGGCCATAATAGAAGGGGTATTTCATATTCTGGCTGCCGGAGCTATAACTGAAATTATAAATAATTGTTCATTGCTCCTCTTTTTGAACATCAATTTATTGAAAGTGATTTTACCGGAAAAGTAAACTTTGTTGCTAATTATTAAACGGTCACCTTCATTTATAGAAATGCATTTTAAATGTTGCTAATTGCATGTCTATCCCCATGAAATTACTTTATCGCTTCCAATTTTTTTTGAAATAATACAAGCTTAAGCCTTATGTATTGCTGCAATAAATTTGGATAAACGTTGTAGCCAATATTACCAAGTGAAATAAAAAAAGACCACCAGAAATATCTTTTTAATAAAGCATAGGTCGCTGTCAAATTAAAAAATAAAAAAAGAGCCAGGTGAAACTTTTCAAAAAAATAGGTTTGAGAAACCAGGTGTCGTATTGACTTTTTATTAGGCTCAACAGCTTTATAATCCGGGAATTTCTTTCTAATAAAACTGTTTACTACATCTCCGTTTTGAGCAACTTTATTGATTATATGAACTCCAAGCTTTTTGTAAATCCGCGTTGTATTTCCCACACGTATTTTATCAAGGAAAGAATTTTTAAAAAACACAGGTACAAAGCTCGCTATTGAAAAGATGAGTAGCAATCTAAGATCAATATAGCTATAGCAAAATATTGAGATTGGTACCAGGTTTATTACAGACCATACCAAATTTGGTATCATGTTATACCACGCTAATAGTCTCTTAGCTCTCATATAATCTCTTTGGCTTTCGATCGCCATAATACTTTCAAAAATTTTGTAAGCAGTATGAGGCCGGCACCGGATTTCATAAATGTTTAGAAAACGGTTACTCAGGCAATTTCTTTATCTCGTGTTTTTATAAATGCCTGCAATACAAACCCCAGGATGAGAACAAATAAAGCTCCAATCACGTTAAGCCACAAGAAAGAAATAATATCTGCATTGTAAATGATTATTACGAACATTTCTGCAATCAACGAAGCGTAGAATAATGCGTTGGCTTTTATTTTTTTGAACCAAAAGGCAACTAAGAAAATACCAAGAATAACTCCGTAAAATAATGAACCAAGTATATTCACCGTCTCAATAAGGCTGTTACCAAGATTGCTGGCAAACTCCGCAACCAATATGCAAAATATCCCCCAGGCAAATGTGTACCATCTTGAAATGCGGTAATCCGCTTTTTCCGTGAGATCTTTTTTGAAAAACTTTTTGTGAATATCAACAACCGTACAGGAAGCCAATGCATTCAACGCCGCAGCAATACTCCCCCACGCCGCCAGAAAAATAATCGCTATCAATAAACCCACAAGCCCTTTTGGCAAATAATCAATTACGAATGTTAAAAAGATAAAATTAGTATCATTGATATCTTCACCAGGTAATGCAGCCGCTAGTACACCTTTGTATTCCTTATTAATTTTATTTTTTTGTATAACGTCATTTGGCTGAATTTCCGCATACTTCGCCTCTAATGCAACCAGGGAATCTTTGTACGGAGTTTCTTTTGCACGGTTTACCTGGGTCTCGTTAAAATAAATGGGCGCTTTGTGAAATTGGTAAAATGAAAATACCAAAACACCCAGCATAAGAATCAGGAATTGCATCGGCACTTTCACCAATCCGTTTATGAGTAATCCAATTTTGCTTTGCCGGTTGTTCTTCGCCGTTAGGTACCTTCCCACCTGGCTTTGATCGGTTCCGAAATATGAGAGCGCCAGGAAAAGACCACCAATGACTCCGCTCCAGATATTATACTTGTCTTTCCAGTCAAAGCCTGCTTCGGTCATGCCGGAAGTTATCACATTCATCTTACCGCTATTACCTCCTATTTGCAAAGCATCGAGAAAACCAACATTCTCTGGCATGAGGTGCACCACAACATAGCCGGCGAGGCACATTCCAATTATTACAATTATCAACTGCAACTTTTGAGTATGCGCAACAGCTTTTGCACCGCCACTTACCGTATAGATTATAAGCATGCCACCCATGATAATATTTGTATAATAAATATTCCACCCAAGCAATGAACTTAATATTAATGAAGGTGCATAAATGCTTATACCGGTTGAAAGGCCACGTGACACCTGGAAAAGAAATGAAGTAAGCGTTCTTGTTTTGAGGTCGAACCTGTTTTCTAAAAACTCATAAGCTGTATAAACTTTCAACTTATTGAAAACGGGAACAAATACAATACATATAACTATCATGGCCAACGGTAATCCAAAATAGTACTGCACGAATCGCATACCGTCTGTATAGGCCTGCCCCGGAGCGCTCAAAAAAGTAATGGCACTTGCCTGGGTTCCCATTATGCTTAGCAAAACGAGATACCAGGGCATATCCCTGTTGCTCAAAAAATATCCATCAAGATTTTTTGTTGCCCTGCTTTTGTACACACCATATAAGATGATGCAAAGCAGCGTAGCTATCAGTACTATCCAATCGGGCGTGCTCATATCGTCCGGCTCTTAGAAAAGCCTTGTTGCAGGTTTAATTTTGGCGCAATCATATATACTTATTTCATGTAAAATATAGCGTAATAAAATAATAGAAAATTACCTGTAAGATTAAAAAAGCCAAAACCGCTATGTACCATTTGGCCCAATATGTTTTTTCATTCTGCATATAAAAATTTTAATCCAAATGCAAGCTTAGCTATTCAATTGGAATAAGCTACTATTTGTTCTGAGGCATCGCAATAAGGTTTGCCATCAACCGGTAGGCGCCCGGCACTCCCGCAGGTAATTCACGAAAGAAAACAAGGCCCGAATATATAAAATTTCCTTTCCCATATTTTGCAATCACAAGACTTCCGTTACTTTCAGCTTCTCCTGTGTCATGCATGCCTATTGGCGTTATGTAATGCGGGTCTAATTGCAGGGCCTGGTAGGTGCTTCTCTCCTGCACCCAGCCTTCAAAATCTTTCTGTGTTATTTTATTAGGATAATTTAATACAGCGTTGCCCGGTAATAAAAATGTAACGGCCGCATCTTCTTCCGTAACTCTCGAGCCGGAGCTGACTGTAAATGGATAAGGCCCTACTTTCACTTTCTGCTGCCCTACCTGGTTGCTCTTTAAATATTGCACTATTAAGTTTCCGCCTTGCTGTACATACTGCATCAATATATCATTTCTATTAGTGAGGTATTCATAGATATTGTAGGCTCTTATACCGGTAATTATTGCATCAAATTGTCTTAAGGTCTCTATGTTTAGATCGGCTTCGTTCAAAATTTTTACCTCATAGCCCATTTGCTCCAAAGCCTGCGGCACTTTATCACCTGCACCAACGATGTACCCGATTTTCTTCCCGACAACTTTTATATCAAGCTTTAAAAGATTTGCTTTTGCTTTTGGAAAATACGTGATTGTAGGAATATGATCATAAGAAATTGTTTTCGTATAACTATCATATATATCATTACCATTCTTTACCGAAGCATAAATCTCCTCTGTTGAGTTCGATGATTTTGATTGTGGAATAAAAGTGCTGCTGACATTTTTTTCATACATCGGCATTGAAACAGGCTGGGCATTGTTGCTTGTTTTAATCCAGCTATCAGAATATTTTTGTATTACGCCGGTATTAACAGGAAGCGAACCAAAATTAGATTTTAAATGCACTGTTGATTGCACCTTTTGACTATTAAGCGAGATGTAATTATCCTTGTCATAATTCACTTCGATCTTTGGCAGCACTGGTATGGGTTCAAAAAGTTCTCCTTTCACAGGGTCTATATATTTGTATTGAACAGCCCGTTTAATAGTGAAGTCTTCCCCTTCGATATTCACTACTATTCCAGCTTCAAATGAAGGATCATTTTCAGCTTTGCCAATCAACTGCTGGTCTCTCACTTCAAACGTTCCACCAACCAGCGGATACTCTAGCCAATAAGGCTGCGATATTTTTTTATTCGCTGCTACCGGTATTTCTTTAGTAATGGATATATTTTGATTCATTGATAACGCGGAGGAAAAAGTTGAATCAAAGCTTTCCACCTTAATATCTTTTAAAGTAACATTTACGTCTTCGCGTTCATTTAGTAAAAAATCTACTTTTAAGGTATCGCCCTGCACAACCTCTCGCTGCGACGACGTAGCTTCCACATATAAAGCGCTACAGGCTTCAATAATTTTCTGCAACTCTTTTATTTTTTCATTTACCCAATTGCCCCCGGGCAAAGCTTTTACGGCCTGGTAAACTTTTACCAAAGCGGGTACTGATAATTCTGGCTTCGCAATATCATAATTCGCAATGATGCCGTTGATCATTGTTTCAATCTTATCTCCTCCATCTACTCTTTTCCAATCAGTAATTACGCCATCCATTAAATCATTCTTTAGTGGCTCACCTCCAGTCGTTGCAAAATATTCAAAAGACTGGCCTTTTCTTTTTGGCCTTCCTTCACCCTGGCTTTTATGCATGGTTCTTGCTTCGCCACCTAGTTCACCATAGCTTTTTCCTATCAATGAATTGTAGCCGCCAATATCAATTTTCAACTGGTCTTCACTGGTAGTATTGTTTCCTCCAAAATTGTATGTATTCCATAAAATTCTTTTCGCCTGCCATGGCTTCACTCCGTATTTTAATTGTTCCGGAAATTTTGCGGGATCAGCGGCTGCAGTAAATGCTTCGTTGGCCAATATCGCTGATGCAGCATGGTGACCATGGCCTGCCCGTTTATCGGGTGGAAATCTTTTTATAATTACATCAGGCTGAAATTTTCTGATCACCCAAACGACATCGCTCAATATTTTTTCTTTATCCCAAATGCGCAAAGCTTCATCAGCGCTTTTACTAAAACCAAATTCATAGGCTCTGGTAAAATATTGTTCCGCACCATCAATTCTTCTTGCCGCCAATAATTCCTGTGTGCGTATGAGGCCAAGCTCGAACCCCTGCTCATCTCCTATTAAATTTTGCCCGCCATCGCCTCTTGTTAAACTTAAATAGGCGGTGCGGTATAATTTTTCTTTTGCAAAAAACGGAAGCAAGGCATTGTTCTCATCATCCGGATGGGCGCCAATGTATAAAACCGATCCCAGTACATTTAGCTTTTTTAATTGCTGAAATATTTCTGAAGAAGTGTATGTTTCCGGGGACTGCGAAAAGGTGAAAAGTGATATGGGTAATGTGAAAAGTAAAAAAAGAATTCTGCGCATTTATTTATCTCGTTTTATATACGAATGTAGCATATAGTTTTTTTTGACAAGTTGCCATTTAAATAAAAAGCCGGAAAGTTTAACACTATCCGGCTCAATAAAAGCTTTTTGTTTCAAATTCCTGCTTGTACACCGGGTTCATTTCATTCGGGGAAAAACCATGATGCACTTATTAAAATGTAAAATTCAAACTGGCATAATAAAATCCACCATTGAAACCAAACTGTGTAGAACTGCGGCTATACAGAAACCTGTTGTCACTTGTATTGGCAAAGTTTTTCAATTTATCAGGGTATACATCTGCAATATTATTTGCCCCAATTGTTATCTGTATAATTTTAGCCGGGCGATAAGATAGCGCTACATCAGAGACATATTTGTCAGAGAAGTATTCATCTCTTGTACGGTCCGTTCCGTTAAATATGGTAGACACTTTACCAAATCTTGTTGTTCTGAAAACAAGGTTCCACTTGTTTATTTTGTAATTAAGCGATAGCGCAAATTTTGTATCAGGCTGGCCGTGTTCCATCCGGCCTCTTTCCTCAATGTTGAAGAGTGTATTCGTGTTCAGTGAATCGGCGGGTAATTTACTGGTCGTTTGTACATCTCCAAATAACCGGGTCTTGTTTAAATTACCTGCGAGTGTAATGTTAAGGCTGCCATTGTTGATTTTGAGATCTGCGCTGGTAACAATATCGATACCCTGTGTGCGGGTATTAATAGCGTTTGTAAAAAATATCGCTGAATTCACATCAGGATAGTTTGCGAGAATTGCTGCAACTGTCGGATTGCTTTTTGTAAAGCTTCCGGTGAGCACTATCCTGTCACGTATTTCTATCTGGTAGGCATCCACCGTAATACTCACATTGCGGGCTGGCTTTGAAGTTACGCCGATACTGTAGTTAATTGATTTTTCTGCCTTAAGTGATGGAATACCGAATGCAGCGGCAATATCACTGTTGTTTCGAAAGGTGCCCTGCTGAAAAGGCAAGGTACCGGAAGTTGTATTTATAAACACCGTACTAACGGCACTGAAGAAGCGCTGATGAATAGATGGAGCTCTGAATCCGTTACTCACGCCGCCACGTAATGAAAAATAGTCGGAAATTTTGTAACGCAATGCAAGCTTGCCTGCTAAATTACCGCCGAAGTCACTGTAGCGCTCATAACGTCCTGCCAGGTCAACAAGAAATTTACTGTTAATATCACTTTCCAGGTCAACGTATCCCGCAACTACGTTCCTGTTTTCGTCCACGGCGTTCTCCGGTTGAAAACCAGGAAAAACCTGCGCTCCGCCTACTCTTCCGGAATTAGGGTCGTAATTTTTATAGGAGGCTTCCTCGCCTGCAATGATCTGGTAATTATCAATTCTGTATTCGGCGCCAAATGCAACGTTGAAAGATTGAAGATTAACTTTTTCGCCCAGGTCTTTTGAAAAGTTTGCATTAAGAGTATTTTGGTTGAATTTTAAAGTACCTGCATAGAATTCAGTTTGAGCATTGGCACCTTCTGCATATTGCGATGCATTGTTGGAATTCGTCACATCAAAGCGAAAAGAGTTCCCGCCATATATATCACTTATGTCCCAGTTCCACCCGGTTTTGGTAATTCCTTTAATACCGGCAGTAAATGACTTATCATTTATTTTACTGTTTATTTCGGGTAAAAAGCCATCAGGATATAATTCAGCAATAACCTGGCTGGTTTGCTTTGGATACCTGTAAAATCCGGCGGCTACACCTTTGCGGTAGTTATACCCGGCATTAAAATATATTTGTGTGGTACTGTTTTCTTTGACGGGTGCACCTGCACTTATTACAAATCCCGTGTTCAATAATTTAGACTGTCCAATATGTAAATTGTGCTCACGGCTAAATCCTCTCTGATCTATTAAAGCATTATCCATGGCGACATCTGATGTATAAACAGTACCAGTATAAACACCGCTTCTTTCAGTAGGTTCCCGGTTCCTTAAATCTCCACTTATATTGAGGTATCCTTGTTTTCCTAATTTAATTCCTTTATTCAACCCGAAATTATATACAAATCCATCGCCTGCATACTGCGCGCCTGTGTAGGCTTTAAAAGTTAACGGTGAAGGTGATTTTTTCAAAACAACATTTATTACACCGGCTATCGCATCAGATCCATACTGCGCTGCAGCGCCATCTCTTAAAACTTCTATCCTTTCTATGGCGGAAGGAGGCAGCGAATTTAAATCAGTACCAACCGAGCCACGGCCTATAGTTCCATTTACATTGATAAGCGCTGTATTATGATATCTTTTACCATCAACCAATACAAGTACCTGGTCTGGCCCCAGTCCCCGCAATGTTGCAGGATCAATGTGATCAGTACCATCTGCAATGGTTTGCCTCGAAGAATTGAAAGAGGGCGCAACAAAGTTCAACATCTGCGTAGGCTCTACCTGGCCGGTAGCAGTGAGGTCTTTGGCGCTTATGATATCAACCGGCACCGCGGTCTGTACACTAGTGCGTGCTATATTTGAACGCGAGCCCACAATCATTACGCCTTCGAGGGTTTTCTCTGCCACCATTGTATTACCGGTTGCGGTTACCGTTTCCCCAGCGGCCACTGATATGGGTATGCGCTGCACTTTAAGCCCCACATAACTTATGAGAATATTGTATGAGCCGGGATCAACTTTCAAAATATATTCACCATTATCATTTGTAGTAGTCCCATTATTTTTACCCTCTATTGTAACGGATGCGTTAGCAAGCGGCCCTCTTTCGTCCTTCACCATTCCCTTTATGGTGCCTTTTTGTGCCTGGGCAATACCAACAGAAACAAAGAAAATAAAAACAGTCATCAACAATTTGGAGGCTAATGTAAATTTTTTCAAAGTTATGTTTTAGTAAGTTAATGATATTACTTAAAGTTACTAAAGTCTTACTACATACTTAAATTTGCACAAAACCCAGCATGGCAAAAATTAATATTTTCCGTTTTATTTTGTTTCTTTTATGCGTTTCATCCACATCGTATGCACAGCAAAATATTTTAAACCCGTACAATTATAAGACGAGTAAAACAGAGATGTGTAATAATGGCGCTGTAGTCTCTGCACACGCATTGGCGAGCCATGTTGGTGTAAATATTTTACGGGCAGGCGGCAATGCCATTGACGCCGCAATAGCCACACAACTTGCACTGGCAGTGGTTTATCCGGGCGCCGGCAATATTGGCGGAGGTGGATTTATGGTCGCGCATTTAAGCAATGGTGAAAATATTTCAATTGACTACCGTGAAACAGCGCCCGCAGCATCTTCGAGAGATATGTATCTCGATGCTAACGGAAACCCGCAAATGCAATTGTCACAGGACGGCCACCTTGCAGTAGGAGTGCCGGGAACAGTTGCGGGCTTATTTGCAGCGATGAAATATGCAAAACTCCCTTTTAAAAAACTTATAGAACCCGCGATTGATCTTGCCGAAAAAGGCTTTGCAATTTCAGAATCACAAGCTCAAAGCTTTAATTATTATAAGAATGAATTTCTAAAACTAAATTCAACACCTCCCGTTTTTATTAAAGATACTGCGTGGAAAGAGGGTGACACACTTATACAAAAAGACCTGGCTAAAACTTTGAAAAGAATAAGGGACAAAGGACTTAAAGGGTTCTACGAAGGTGAGACTGCAAAACTTATAGTGGCTGAAATGGAGAAAGGCCATGGTATTATTACAGAAGCTGATTTAAAAAACTACCAGGCTAAAGAGCGGAAACCGCTCGTTTTTCAATACAAGGGAAATATGGTGATCACTATGCCGCTGCCGAGCAGCGGTGGAATTATTCTGGAGCAAATGTTGAAGATGAGTGACAGCAGGGGCCTCAGCGATATGAAATTTGAAACTGTGCGATCCGTGCAATTGATGACGGAAGTAGAACGCCGGGCTTATGCGGATCGTGCAAAATTCCTGGGAGATCCTGACTTTGTAAAGGTGCCTGTAAAAACGCTTGTTAGCGACGACTATCTCAAAAAAAGAATGAGTGATTATGATCCCGGCAAAGCGGGGAACAGTGAAGACACAAAAGAAGGAATAATAAAAGAAAGCGAAGAAACCACGCATTTTGATGTACTGGATAGCGATGGGAATGCCGTGTCAGTTACCACAACCCTAAACGGCGGCTATGGCAGCAGAACGGTTGTCGCAGGTGCCGGGTTTTTGTTAAACAATGAAATGGATGACTTTAGTGTAAAGCCCGGCGTGCCCAATATGTATGGAGCCGTGGGTGCAGAAGCGAATGCAATAGCGCCCGGCAAACGAATGCTGAGCAGTATGACACCAACCATAGTTTTGAAAAATAATTCGCCGTGGATAGTTCTCGGAACACCTGGCGGCACCACGATTCCGACAAGCGTTTATCAAACACTTATAGATATTATCGATTTCAATATGAACCCTGTTGATGCAGTAAACAAACCAAAGTTTCATCACCAATGGTTGCCGGACGAGATTTTTGTAGAAAAGGGATTTGATGAAAATGTCATCAGCAAACTAAAGGACATGGGTTATAAAATAAAACCACGGGAAGCCATCGGCAGAACTGAAGTAATTATGGTGATGCCGAATAAAAACATACAAGCCGTTGCCGATAACCGCGGCGATGACGCAGCCGCAGGCTACTGATAATGCAAAACAAGTAAACATCCCCTGTTTTTTAAGATGCCGCCAATCCATATTGATGGCATTTTTATTTTGATACATTCCTCAAATGCGACAAAACCAAAGGCTGGCTTTCCAAAAAACAGGCTACGTAAAAATCAAATTTTGTTAAAGGGTTGTTTAGAAAGGACACGCCCACCGTGTTGATCTTCTAAAATCTCTATGTTTGTTTATTTTTGTCAATCAATTTTCTTTCCCTGAAAAAATTTTATAAAATATTTCTCCGTAGCCTTTTAGGGATTCTTGTGCTGATAATGGTTCTATGGCTTTTGCTTCAAACCACTTTTTTCCAAAACTTTATTGTAAAAAAAGTAGCAAAAAGTTTATCAAAAGACCTTCACACAACTGTTTATATTAAGCATGTTGACTTCGATCTCTTTGATAAAATGTTATTACAGGGAACGCTTGTTCTCGACCAAAATAAAGATACACTGTTATATGCAGGCGTCGTAAAAGTGAATATTACCGACTGGTTTTTTTTTAAAGATAATATCACCCTGAAATATGTGGGGCTTGATGATGCCGTAATTAATCTTAACCGAAAAGATTCCGTTTGGAACTACCAGTTTTTGGTTGACTACTTTTCAGGCCCAAAAAAAACTACAAAAGATACGTCGGCATCTATACAACTTAACCTTGATGTTGTTGAATTAAATCATTTTAAAATATGGCAGAAGGATGAGTGGCGCGGAGAAAATCTTTTTGTATCCCTTGACAAGCTTAGTCTTAAAGCAGATCGCTTTGATCTTAATAATAATATAATCGATATAAGTTCGCTCAATATTGTACATCCTGTTTACTCCAATTATGATTACGATGGCAATCGGCCGGAAGATACGACTTCCGACCCTATTCAAATAGAAAATGATACAAGCAGTGGGCTTAAATGGAATGCAGATGATTGGCATGTGCTGGTAAAGAATATCAAAATTACCAAAGGAAATTTTTCGATGGAAAAACAATCCTCCCGGCCCGCTTATACTGACAGGTTTGATGATAAACTTATTGTGTTGTCACAGATTGACGGAACTATCAAGAATTTTAAATTTTTACAAGATACTCTAACCGCGAATGTGCTGATATCGGCCAAAGAAAGAAATGGTTTTAACATAAAAAAAATAAGTTCCGATTTTAAATTCACCCCTCATTTAATGGAATTTAAAAACCTTGATCTTGTGACCAACAAAAGCCATCTCAGGAATTATTACTCGATGCGGTATAATAGTTTCCAGGATGATATGAACGACTTTATACATACTGTAACGGTAGAAGGGCATTTTGCAAATAGCGAAGTCAACAGCGATGATCTTGCCTATTTTGCCCCTGAGCTAAAGACATGGAACAAAATATTTTCTCTGAACGGAGATGCAAAGGGAACTATTGATAACTTTTCAGCCAGGAAAATGATCATAAAGGCTGGTGAAAAAAACTATCTTGATGGAGACATCAGCCTGAGGGGCTTACCCGATATTGACCTTGCATTCATTGACTTTAGGGCAAGGGAAATGAGGACCACTTATTCTGAACTGGCTGCCTTTATTCCTGACTTAAAAAATATTGACAACCCCCGCCTGAGTGCATTCGGCAACATAATATTTACAGGAAGCTATACCGGGTTTATCCGCGATTTTGTGGCATACGGCACTTTGCAAACTGATATAGGTACGCTCCAAAGTGACCTGCACATGCGGGTGCCGGAACATGGCAAAGCCGTCTACAATGGAAAGATTACTACCGATAATTTTCAACTGGGAAAGTTTATTGACAATAGCCAGATTGGCGATATCGCTTTTAATGGAAATATAGATGGGCAAGGGTTTAATGTAAAGGATGTAAACATTGATATTGATGGAAACATAAAACGTGTTGTTTTTAACGGATACCCTTATTCCAATATCATTGCACACGGCAATTTTGTAAAAAAGCTCTTTTCCGGTACTGCAAGTATTCATGACCCTAACGTAAAAATAGACACGCTCACAGGCTCAATTAATTTTAGCAAATCTGATCCTGTGTTTGACCTACGGGCGAATGTCGGCGTACTCAACTTTAAACCACTCGGATTTACGAATGACAGTGTTTCATTAACCGGCATTTTCAACCTCAATTTTACCGGAAGCAATATTGATAATTTTTTAGGCTCGGCGAAATTGTATAATGCCATATTGCTCGACAAAGACCAACACCTTTCTTTTGATTCTCTTACGATAAATTCTTCGCTGCAGGACGGGAAAAAATATTTGACACTGCACACCAATGAGATGTATGCCGAGATTAACGGCAATTTCAGCATCCAGGAACTGCCGGACGCCTTTCAATTGTTTTTATACAAATATTACCCGGCATATATCAACAAGCCAAAACAGAAAATTCAAAACCAGGATTTTACATTTCTTGTAAAAACAAAAAATGTGAGCGATTATATTGCGCTCTTCGACAAAAAAATGAGCGGGCTTGATAATTCAATTTTCAAGGGGGATATTAATGTCGCTAAAAATACTTTAAATCTGCAGGCTGATATTCCACTTTTTACTTATAGCAAGATCAACTTCAATAACATTCATTTTAACGGAAAAGGTACGCAGGATACACTCATCTTCACCGGCGATATTGAAGATGTAGTGATCAATGACAGTCTTCACTCTCCGAAAACCAGGATTGAAGTAGTTGCTGCAAATGATATCTCCGATGTAATCATTAACACATCTGCAAACAGAACTTTGAACTCTGCTGATCTTTCTTTCAGGGTTCTTACCCAAAAAAATGGTTTTGATTTAATAGTAAACCCCTCAACTTTTACCATAAATCAAAAAAAATGGACGATTGAAAAAGGTGGGCGACTGGAGCTGATAAGAGATATGCTTATAGCCAGTGATATAAAGCTTACGCAGGACGGGCAAGAGATCTACGTATCTACAGAGCCATCGGCGATTGGCTCCAGCAACGATGTGGTGATTAGGGTAAAGGATCTAAACATTGGTGATATAGCGCCATTGGCTACAAAAACGGTGAGCGTGGGTGGCCTTATGACGGGACTTATTCGTGTGAACGACCCTTTTGGAAAACCTGCTGTGGAGTTCGATACTAAAACAAAACAATTTTATTTCGAAAACGATTCTGTTGGGGTACTAAGTACTAAAGGCGAGTATTTAGTGGGACCGGGGAGCCTTGTATTGAATGCAATTTCAGATAATATGCGTTATAATTTTGCCGCAGATTTTGCCTATCGTCCTAAAGATTCTACAGGCAACCAGCTGAATGGCTCTATTGTTTTTAATAACTCGGCGATACATTTACTGGAAAAGTATCTTGGGGGCATCTTTAGCGGAATATCCGGAAGAGCGACGGGAAAGCTAAGCCTTTCAGGTGAGTCATCTGATCCTAAATTAATAGGAGCGATAAGGCTGGACAGTACGACTATGACGGTAGACTATACCCGGTGCCGTTACATTATTGACAATAATACTATCATAAACTTCAAACCTGACGAGATTGATTTTGGCACGATTAAAATAAGGGATACCCTTAACAATACGGCCACGGTTAGCGGTAAATTGTACCATAGTTTTTTTGATAATTTCTTCTTCAACGAATTGCATTTAAAAACAGATCAAAGAGGAAATGCCAAAGGCAGATTTGTGTTACTCAACACGACATCAAGAGATAATAAAGAATTTTATGGTAACCTTATAGGTGATGCCGAATTATCTCTCAATGGATTCGTAACAGATATGAGGATGAACATAACAGGAGAACCTACAGATAGCAGTCATATCTATTTACCCACAGGAGAAACTGCTGAAACCGGCACGCTTGATTATATAGAATTCACCAAGTTTGGCCGTGAAATGAAGGCCGACCTTGAAGGCAGGGAAAATGCAAGCATTAAAGTAAATATGGAAATAACTGCCAACCCTTATGCAAAAATTGATGTGATACTCGATGAGGCTACAGGCGATGTAATTAAGGCACAAGGAAGCGGTAAATTAAACATTACTGCAGGTACTACGGATCCTCTCACCATAAGAGGAAGATATGATGTGCAACAGGGAGAATACACTTTTAATTTCCAAACGTTTCTTAAAACGCCCTTCAGCCTGCAGACAGGGTATATTGAATGGCAAGGCGACCCCTACCTGGCCAATCTGAATATAGATGCTGTCTATACGGCAGAAAAAGTAGCATTAAATAATATACCCACAAGTACCGGCTTCAGTAATGCAAAGGGAGATGTTGATATTATTTTTAAGCTCAGGGGAACCTTAAAAGACCCAAGGCCTGAATTTGAATTTCAATTTCCCTTTGACAATCCGCTAAAATCAGATCCTATTGCCAATGAATATTTGAAAACGAGGTATGAGGCCGATAAAAACGAACTTAATAAACAGGTTACTTCACTGTTGCTGTTCAACACTTTTATGAGTGACGATCAAAGACTTTTAAGCAGTAACAACACCGGCAATTTTGTAACGAGAAGTGTAGGCCAAATTCTTTCTGCGACGCTTTCCTCATCATTAAATAACTGGCTTCAAAGATTGCTGAACACCCGGTCGGTGAATTTGTACACTAATATTAATACTGCAGATTTCAATTTTGGCGTAACGCAAAAAGAGCTGCAAAACATTGGGAACTTTGGCTTACGCACCACTTTTTTTAATAATAAGCTGCTTGTAAATGTCGGCGGAAACGTGGATTATAGAATAGGCCAGGGAGCAAGTAATTCAAATTCAAATTTTTTATTTACCCCTGATGTTTCATTTGAGTATCTTATTTCTCCCGATGGGAGATTCAGGGTTATCGGCTTCAACCGGAGCGATGCCGAACCTGGCGACATTTCCGGCATTACGCGGCGAAACCGAACTGGTGTGCAGCTTTCGTACAGGAAAGAATTTGATTCGTTCGAGGAGTTTTTTACCAATGATAAAAAGCGCCGCAGAAGTAGAATGATTGCTGACACAACTGCAAGTGCAAGCCGGGGGAATTAAAGCCTGCTCAACCCCTATTTCGCCAGGATCTTATGACCCATCTTATCTCTCTTTGTTTTGAGGTATTTTTCGTTGTGGGTATTCGATTTTATTTCTATTGGAACCGTATCTACAATCTCGAGTCCATAGCCCAGCAACCCTGCCCGCTTTTTAGGATTATTGCTGATGAGCCTTATCTTGGAAATGCCCAATTCTCTTAATATTTGAGCGCCCACCCCATAATCCCTTTCATCCATTGCAAAACCTAGTTCAAGGTTCGCTTCCACTGTATCACGCCCTTCTTCCTGCAGTTTATAAGCTTTCAGTTTGTTCAGCAGGCCTATGCCCCGCCCCTCCTGGTTCATGTATAATATTAAGCCCTTGCCTTCCTGCTCTACCATTTTCATGGCGGCATGAAGCTGGTCACCGCAATCGCATCTTAACGAGCCGAGTATATCACCCGTCATACAGCTTGAGTGGACTCTCACCAGTACAGCCTCGTCTTCTGTCCAGTCTCCTTTTTTTAACGCCATGTGCTCTTCACCGGTATTAAGTTGTTTGAAGGCAATCAATTCAAATGTTCCATACTTGGTCGGCATTTGTACCCTCACATCTTCCCGAATGAGGGTCTCCTTTTTAAGACGATATGCTATGAGATCTTTAATAGAAATAAGCTTGAGGTTATGTTTCGAAGCAATTTTTCTCAACTCCGGTAGTCTGGCCATTGTTCCATCTTCATTCATAATTTCTACCAACACCCCCGCCGCACCGTGGCCGGCAATACTTGCCAGATCAATGGTGGCTTCGGTATGTCCCGTGCGCCTAAGGACACCTCCGGCCTTTGCACGCAAAGGAAAAATATGGCCCGGTCTTCCCAGTTGTTCAGGCTTCGTGTTGGGATTAATTAGTGCCTGTACCGTTTTTGCCCGGTCATGGGCGGAGATTCCTGTAGTGCATCCATTCCCCAGTAAATCAACACTCACCGTAAAAGGAGTTGCATGCAAAGCTGTATTTTTATGCACCATAAGGTCAAGCTGCAGCTCGTCGCACCTTGCCTCGGAAATAGGAGCGCAGATAAGGCCGCGTCCATGTGTGCTCATAAAATTTATGATTTCGGGGGTAACGTTTTTCGCAGAAGTAATAAAGTCTCCCTCATTTTCCCTGTCCTCATCATCTACAACAATAACCAGTTTACCTGCCCTTATATCTTCAATGGCATCCTCAATAGTATCTAACATGTAATTTATTTATTTGCAAAGATAGTTCAATGTAACCCTTGGCGGAAAGCCAAAATTTGAAATTGCTTATTTCGCAAACGACTAATATTTTTAGATTGGTTCCGGCTAATTATCCACTTGTGCGACGCTGCTCCAGTATTCACTTAGCGTTTTATCTATGAGCAACTTAATATTTCCTTAACATAGATGTGCAGCGAAAGTTATGCATCTGTTGCCTTAAAGTTGTTAATAAATGTTAATGTGGTATTAGGGATTATTTACTTCCTTTGCCCGAAAAACTAAAACACTATGAATTTGAAAAGAATTATCCCCTTTTTGTTTGCCCTATTAATCTCGCCCTTTCTCATGAATGCCCAGGTTACCACGAGTAGTATAACCGGCTTCGTAAAAGCTGATGATGGGAAACCACTTGATGGGGCAACTATTACTGCAATTCACCAACCATCGGGAACCAAGTATGTTACAATTTCAAAAAAGGATGGCAACTTTACCATTCCTAACACAAGAATAGGCGGGCCATACCAGATAACGATAGCGTATATCGGTTACACACCGCAAGTGATTAGCGACGTGAATCTTATTTTAGGTGAGCCTTTCGCTACAGACGCGGTGCTTTCGACTAAGTCAACTGTATTGAATGAAATTACGATAACTTCAGCGACAAGAGGCAGCGCACGGGCTAAAACCGGCGCCAGTACTGTTTTCAACGCCAGGCAGATTGCGACGCTTCCCTCCATATCAAGAAGTATCACCGATTTTACGCGGCTTACTCCACAGGCCAATGGAAATAATTTTGCCGGTAGAGATGGGAGGTTTAATAATCTCCAGATTGATGGTGCTAATCTCAATAATAACTTTGGTTTGAGCACGGATCCGCTTCCAGGTGGTGGCGCGAGCCCTATCTCTATTGAATCTTTTGATGAAATTTCTGTGAATATTGCACCCTACGATGTAAGGCAGTCAGGCTTTACAGGAGCAGGCCTTAATGTGATCACTAAAAGTGGTACTAATACATTTCATGGTTCGGCTTATGGCTTTTACCGCGATCAAAGCTTCAATGGGACACATGCCGGAAAAACAGATCTTACTCCGACCCCTCAAAAGAATAAAGTTTATGGAGCAAGCCTTGGAGGACCAATCATAAAAAATAAGTTATTCTTTTTTGTAAATGCTGAATGGGAAAATTCTTCGGTGCCTAATCCTAATACGTATGTTCCTACCGGCTCAAGCGCTTCGGGAACTATATCAGCGGCGCCGAAAGATTCTCTTAATAAATTCAGAGACGTCTTAAAATCAAAATATAATTATGATGCCGGTGAGTATGACAACAGACCAAATTTTGTAACAAAAAACAGGAAGTTGCTTGGCAAAATAGACTGGAATATTAGTGACAAACAAAAACTGGTATTAAAGTATAGTGATTTCAAAGGCTCCGACCAATCGCCGCTGAACAGCAGCAGCGTTCCAAATGGCGGTGGATTCACTATTACTAATCCTGTTAATGGAAAAACCAGCGGCCCGACATCCAGGCTGCCAAATAATAGAAACAGTGCACAATCAATTGGCTTTTCAAATTCAGACTATGCAACTGACCACATAGTGCAATCAGGTACACTTGAATTAAATAGCAATTTCAACAGCCGGGTTTCGAACCAATTATTGCTGGCTTATACCCATATCCAGGATGTAAGAAATAGCCCCGCAGGCATCTTTCCAACTATAGAAATATTTAATGCTGATAGTACCGTACCGGGTGTTACAGGAGGAAGAAACTATATGAGTGCCGGAACAGATCCTTTTACAAGAAATAATGAAGTGGTAAATAATATTGCTTTAATTACTGATAACCTTACCTATTTCGCAGGAAAGCATACAATTACCGCCGGTGCCTCTTATGAATACCAAAAGGTGGGTAATGCATTTATGCAGGGATCTGAGAGTTATTACATTTACAACACACTTGATGAATTTGTAAAAGATGCTCCTCCCGCATTTTTTGCTTACACTTATTCATTGGTTCCAGGGCAACCTAAAGTTTTCTCTGCCGACTTAAAGCTTGGTCAATTGGGTGTTTATTTGCAGGATGAGTTTAACGTTAATCCAAATTTTAAGTTGACCTATGGAATAAGGGGCGACGTTCCTACTTACCTGAAGCAACCAATTGCAAATCCTGCTATTGATGAAATACAGTTCCCTGATGAAAATGGAAAGCTTAGGAATTACAGCACGGGCAAATGGCCAAAGGCTAAATTGCTTTTATCCCCTCGTGTAGGGTTCCGCTGGAAAGTTCCTGATATCGATGGCCTGGTGTTGCGTGGTGGAACTGGGGTATTTACAGGCAAGATACCCTTCGTATTTCTTACCAATTTACCAAGTAACAGTGGAGTTTATCAAACTGGCGCAGTACTTACTTCAAAA
This sequence comes from Chitinophagales bacterium, assembly GCA_038251675.1. Classification (GTDB taxonomy): domain Bacteria; phylum Bacteroidota; class Bacteroidia; order Chitinophagales; family Chitinophagaceae; genus Ginsengibacter. The sequence goes on from JBBSBD010000073.1 coordinate 23,159, forward strand.
GCTGATCTTGCAGGCCTTACCTTTAATCCTGATCCCGATGCTTACTTATCAAAATTTCCACCCACTGTTACACCGACCGCACCAAGAACTTTTGTCTTGATTGATCCAAGTTTCAAATTCCCGCAGGTATTCAGAACAAACCTTGGAATAGACAAACAATTAGGAAGAGGATTTACAGGTACAATAGACTTGTTATATACCAAAGATATCAACGCGGTGAAGATGCGTAATTTCAATCTAAATGCGCCCAATTCGACTTTAACAGGCCTGGATGACAGGAAAAGATTCGCTTCTTCATCAGACCGGTTATTATATCCAAACCTTGGCGAAGACATTATTTTAGAAAATACCAAGAAGGGCTATTCTTTCTCAGCAACAGCTCAACTTACAAAAGCGTTTACAAAAGGCTTCTACGGAGGACTTTCTTATACCTATACTTTAGCGACCGAAATTTCACCGAACCCTGGTTCAAGAGCAACATCAGCATGGGAGTCGATCTCCAATGTTGGTACGCCTAATGCGGAAGAATTGTATTATTCTTCTTATGCAGTGCCGCATCGCGTTACCGCAAATATATCTTACAGGTTAGAATATGCAAAACATTTTGCAACTACTGTCTCCTTATTTTACGAAGGCGCTGCACAATTTAACTACTCATTCGTAGTAGGTGGCGATCTCAATAATGATGGAAACAGCAGCTCCGATCTTATGTACATTTATGCCAAAGGTTCTGATGTACCATTTGTTGATGTAAAAAATACAGATGGTTCAATTAAGTATTCAATAGCAGACCAGGCTGCTGCTTATGATAAATTTGTGAGCAACTCTTCTTATTTGAAGAGACACAAAGGTCAATATGCTGAAAGAAATACTGCATTGGCACCATGGTACAATCGTGTTGACATGCGTTTTTTACAAGACTTTTATGTAAAAGCTGGAGGCACCAGGCATACTTTGCAGTTCAGCGCTGACATTATTAATCTTCCAAATTTCTTAAATAAGGATTGGGGAATACGTGACCAGACAAGTGTTATTAATCCTTTGTCTTTAAAATCAACAACTGGTGGTGCTCCTACCTTCACGTTGGCTGAAATAACAAATGATGCCGGCACGAGAGAACTCGTTACGAACCCTTTCCAGAAAGTAAAATCATTCAGTACTACCTGGGGATTGCAACTCGGAGTTAGATATATATTTTAATAATTTGATTTTTTAATTGGATTTTGAAACGCCCTGAATTTTCGGGGTGTTTTTATTTGTACGATAAAAGTCCCTCTCTGAATTGAGAATTGTGGTAGTAAGAATTCTTAA
>JBBSBD010000074.1:0-24461 GCA_038251675.1 Chitinophagales bacterium
CGATGGAACATGCAAAACAAATAACAAGGCCGCAATGCCTGCACTAGTGGCTCCCCCCAGGCTATACATTCCATGGCAGGTGCTCATAAAAAGTTTATTGTACTTTTTTTCCATAAGATTTACTGTGGCATTAGCTGACACACCATTTAAAAAACCGATGAAGCCAAAGCAATAAAGAGAGAGCCAGAACATAAGCCGGTTAATAGAATTAATTTCCACCATCATTACGCAACACATAATGATGTAGCCGGTAAACATCCACCTGCCTACAGAAATTTTACTAAAAATTCTTGTCGACAAGAGCATACCGCTTACCGACCCCAGCGGAGCCAGCAATAAGGAAAGCCCAAGGCTGCCATCAGTAAACCCAAGTCTCGCTTTTATACCGGGAATAGCCGCCACCCAAATACCAAATAAAAGACTTGACACAGCAAATAAAAAGCCCACTGCGAAGGCAGGTTTGTTCCTGACGAAAGAAATAAAATTCTTAATCATATTTGGGAAATGAAGATGCGAACTTACAATAAATTGAAAAATGATCTGCGCCGGGATAAATTAGAAGTCGGCGTATTTTTACCGGATTGGCTGTTGTAATTCAATGATTTCTATCTTATTAACCAAGATATTAACATTACTATAATAAATATTATTTCATTCTGATCGTAAAGGAATCTACTTTTATAGCTGAAAAAGTGATGGATGGCTAAAATTAAGTTTTCGGTGTAGGTTGGAGAAATCCGCCACTGTTAATTGGGCCAGACCATCTTTTTCATATATTGAGCTCCGCGTATTTTACCGGAGCTTTTTTATTTTCGTGATCTATTGTGTGGATTGGTTTAATTCTCTTCTGAATGCGCAGTTTAAAGGGGCAATGCAAATGCCATTACGCATCCCGCTGGTTTTTCTTTAAAGCCGAAAACGGAAACAGCTACGTATTGTTTTCCATCAACCATATAAGTGCACGGGGTACCGGATGTAAAGCCCGGAAGTGTTATTCCCCATAACAGTTTGCCTGTACTTTTATTAAAAGCCTGGAAGTTACGATCCCTTGTACCTCCTATAAAAACAATCCCTCCGGCCGTGACGATCGGGCCAGTCGAGCTGGTTGCTCCTGTTACTGGTCCGCCTTTTTTTTGTAGCTCAGGACGGTTACCAACCGGTATAGTCCATTCGTAGTCTCCGGTATTCAAGTTAATTGCACTGAGTGTTCCCCATGGTGGCTTTATTGCGGGATGGCCGTCCGGGCCTCTCACCTGAGAATAAGCTGAAACATTTAGATACCTGGTGCCAGTATCTTTTTTAGCCTTTTCGTTTTTAACTTCAATGTTTGAAAGACTGTTGCGTTGTATCTCAAACAATTCATTGGCATTCTCCGGCGAATGCTTATCCTCCTTATCAAATAAATAGTCAATAATGGACTTTTCGTGGCCCTTTAAAACACCGGCAAAAGGTGGCATCTTCCCACCCCCTTCTTTGATTTTATTAAGAACTGCTGCCTCGGTCATTCTTTGTTTGAGATCGACCAATGAAGGATAAAAAGGTGCTTCGCCATCTCTATCCTGTTTATGGCAGCTTAAACAGTAGGTTTGATAAAGTGTTCTGCCATCAGCATATCCGGGAATGATTGAAGCGGGATTTTCCATTTTTATTTTAACCAACCTGTCAATCTCCGGGGACTCACTTGATTTTACATATATGACTCCGGTTACAGGATCGTAAGCTGCTCCGCCCCATTCCGATCCACCAATGGTGCCGGGGTAACTTAGGCTCCCTTTAATTGAGGGCGGTGTAAATAATCCTTCGTATCGTAAGCCATTAAACATTTGAAGCAACGAATCATGAGCGGCTGGTGAAAAATCAGCAAGGTCTTCAGCAGTCATTTGTTGCCTTGCATAAGGTTTTGGCTTTAATGGAAAAGGCTGCGTTGGCCATGCCTGTTCACCGGGAACATCCGAAGCCGGCACGGGCCTTTCCTCTATGGGAAATAATGGGTCTCCTGTTGTGCGATCAAGCACATACAAAAATCCCACCTTGGACACCTGTGCTACGGCGTCTATCTTTTTGCCGTCCTTCTCTACTGTTACAAGATTGGGCGGGGCAGGCAGATCATAATCCCACAGATCATGGTGGATGGTTTGAAAATACCATTTTAGTTTTCCGTTGCCTGCATCGAGTGCCACCACGCAATTACCAAACAAATTTTTACCGTGCCTGTCGGCCCCGTAAAAATCGTAAGCAGGTGACCCCGTTGCTAAAAAGACCATTCCACGTTTTTCATCGAGGCTCATTCCTCCCCAGTCATTAGCGCCACCTGCATACTTCCAGGCATCTTTTGGCCAGGTCTCATAGCCGGGCTCCCCCGGCTTAGGTATTGTATGAAAGGTCCATGTAAGTTCCCCCGTTCGTATATTATATGCCCTTACGTAGCCGGGCTGCGCACCATACAATTCTGAAACCTCGTTACCTAATATCAGCAGATCTTTATAAATAATACCGGGAGAAGTAGGCTTTACAGATATTAGGCTCGAATCGTCTCTTATACCTACATTCATGCTTACTTTCCCACCGTTTCCAAAGCTCAAAATAGGTTTACCTGTTTCAGCATTCAATGCAAAAAGATTATCGCCACCGGTAAACAAAATCCTCTTATCTTTTCCATCTTCCCACCAGGTGACACCTCGAAATGATCCTCCCCCGGGACCACCGTTGAAAGGATCAAACGACCACACCTGCTTTCCCGTAGCGGCATTGACAGCATATATCCTGTGACGGGCAGATGCCGTGTACATGATTCCATCAATGATAATGGGATTGCACTGGCTGCCTCTAAAGTGTGCACCTTCTGCCGCATCATCAGGATCAAAAGTCCAGGCGAGTTGCAAGTGCTGAACATTGTTTGTATCGACAGAGGTGAGCTGCGAATAACTGCTGCTGGCCGCATCCGCCTTATAAGAGTTCCATGTGCGACCCTGGTCGTTGCAAGCTGAAAGAAAAAAACATGAAATTGCCATTATCCGCTGCACATACCTTTTTATTATCCGATTTTGTAAGAACGTAATGATAATGCCCATATAGAAATTAATAAGAGAACGAATACAAATCACAAACAATAATAGTTTAGGTTGTTCCGGAAACATGAACACCATCAATACCTTTTTTTACATATTTGTTTAGTTCCGTTTCCTTCTCGATCTGTTAGACTATTGGCCGGAAGCCCACTCCCTGCAGGTTTCCATTGACATGTATGTAATAGGTTTGGAAATGAAAATTAAATATGAATTAATATTTTATCCGCTTAGTAATAAGTTTCTTATACAATATTCATACCTCATAACTCAGGGCTAATCTACTTTTCTTTTCACCTACTTTTTTCGTCAGCCAATCACACCACTCTTCTAACCCATCTCCTTTTAAACTTGATATGGTAATTACATCCAGATCCGCATTTATATCTCTCGCATCCTGCATTACGGCATCTACAGAAAATGGTACGTAAGGCAGGAGATCGGATTTTGAAACGAGCAATAATTCACTGGTAAGAAACATGCGCGGGTATTTCTTTGGTTTATCATCTCCTTCAGTGCAAGAGACTAGGGTCACGCGATAATCTTCTCCCAGATCAAATGCTGCGGGGCAAACAAGATTGCCTACATTCTCTATAAACAAAACATCAACACTTTCAAGATTGATGTGATCCAAAGCCTGCAATATCATTTGTGCCTCAATATGGCACATGCCGCCGGTTACAATTTGCAAGGCGTTAATGCCAACTTCTTTCATGCGGATAGCATCTCTTTCAGTTTCCGGGTCACCAACCAAAACAGCCATATTCAATTTGCCTTTTAATAGTTTGCCGGTTTCCTGCATTAAGGTTGTTTTGCCGCTACCCGGCGAGGAGCAAATATTGATCACAAGTATCCCGGGTAATTGCTCCCGAATGGCTTTTGCTACAAAATCATTTGCCTTGAGCAAATTCAATGTAGTGCTCTCGCATTGCACGGAGCCAACCGGCGCCCTGTTTGATTTTGGTGCTGACATGTATTTAAAAATTTAATGATTTATCTAATTATTATTAACCAACTCTTCATCGGCAAATTCTACTTTACTTATCAATAGTTCTTCTCCCTGCGCTATATTTTTACTCGGCTTTCCACAAGTGCATACAAATTTGTAATTCTGCACTTCAGTAGTTTTATCACATTCATCGCAGTAAATGAGAACGGGTAAAACGTCAACCTGTAGCGAAGCTTTATTATAGAAAGGTTGGTCCAATAATATTGCCTCAAACGCATTTTGCATTAGAATGGGTTGTACATTGCTCAAGAGTCCGACTGTCAGATGAATTTTTCGTATTCTGTCGATTTCCCCCGCAAACTCGTCTTCCAGTGTTTTAAAGATATTTCTTACTAAAGATATTTCGTGCATTAGAGCCGAACGGTTTTATTATAAAAAGCAAGTAAGGCTTGCAAAAGATACGATTAAAGATTTGATGCATTCTGCAACTTAATAATTTTTAGAAAAAGGAAATAATCAATATTATTTCTTCAAGTTCATTACAATTATATCCTAAACCTCGCAAGTTCTTTGCCCGATTTCACATCATGTGCATGTCCGGTACATACAAGGCACGAATCGAAGGAAGGGGTAACGCCGCCTACTTCTATAGGATCATTGACATCTTCTATATCTAAACCAGTTAGCGCCTATTCAACTGTGCCCGGATTCCCTTTGTCATTCCTGGGGCCGATGTTCCATGTAGTGGCGCCACAATTTGATAGTTTTAATTAATCCATTTTCTATTTCAACCCAGTGGGCCAATGAACCAAGTACGGCTTCAATAGCACCAAATTCCTTTCCATCCTGCCCTTCAGATTTAATATAAAATTCTTCATTAAGATTTATCTCTCCAATCAAAAAGTCTTTAGCAGCAAGGATAGTGAAAAGTTTTACAGGCAAATCGAGTCAAAAATAAAGGCACTACGATTAATTGGCGTATTTACACACTCGTTCAATCTGGTGTGTTTTCTCGCATCGGAAGGCGAAAATTTATTTTAGGCGATGGAAGGAATTTCATACCTGATATTTCTTCAAAGATTGAAGCACTCAATAAAGAAGCGAAGTTCTCAAACACAAACATCCCTCGAAATTTCCAAATATGAATATAATATTTGCAACCTATTGCATTTCTACTGAATATTACTACTTTAGTACATTAACTGTCATGCTGACATTTAAAATCATTAAAGATCGCTTTGTTTCACCGTAACCAGGATAGCGCTTATTACCGGTTGTATAACGTTGATTGTGAACTGTTTTAGCCGATAATTTAATGTAGTATCCCTTGGAGGTCATTCAAAATTTTTAGAAATCGCTTATTGCTGCTAACAGGCGCCGCTGAATAATAACGTGTATAAAACCAACACATATTAATATTTATTCTCTATTAAATAATCGCCATGAAAATTTTTTTGTTTACGATTCTTTTAACCATGCCCGTTTTTTTATTTGCACAAAACGCAACCATTAAAATTGATATCAACAGGCCGATAGCTGACGTTGATCCTAATATCTACGGTGTCTTTATGGAGCCTATCCATTTCAATGGAAGGAGAATGGGGTTGCCTGATTCCGTTGAGTTCAATACGCTGTACGGAACTTTATATGACCCCTCATCTCCACTTGCGAATGAAGATGGTTTTAGAAAAGATTACATAGATGCCATGAAAGAGCTAAAGGTTACGAATATGCGCTGGCCTGGTGGTAATTTTTTAATGGGATATAATTGGCAGGATGGAATTGGCCCCAAAGATCAGCGCCCAACACGAATCAACCTTGCCTGGGGTGGTGTTGACAATAATCATGTAGGTACGGATGAATGGATGAAATTAAATAAGGCAATCGGTAGCGAAAACGTTGTCGCTGTAAATCTTGGCCTGGCCTCGATACAGGATGCAGTTTATTGGGTTGAATACTGTAACTATAAAAAGGGAACGTACTATTCAGACCTGCGTGCAAAAAACGGCCATCCCGAACCACACAATGTTAGAATATGGGATCTCGGAAATGAAGTGGATGGCTTGCCTTGGGAATTGGGTCATAAAAGTGCAGATGATTATGTAGAAATTGCAAGAGAAGCAGCTAAGGCAATGAAAGCAGTTGATAATTCTATCAAGTTAGTTGCTTGCGGATCGTCGTGGTATAGTAAGCGTGCGTGGGATGATTGGAATAGAAAGATACTGGAAGGATTAGGTGACAGGGTAGACTACATTTCAATACACAGCTATTGGGAAAACGCTCTGGAATATAATAATTACATGGGTTCCAGTGCAAACATTTTTGAAGAAAGAATCAAGTTAACAGCCAACGAAATTCAAAATGTATCAACTATAAAAGAATTTAAAAATCCTATTTATATTTCTGTTGATGAGTATGGCGCCTTTGGAAGAAGTTTTTTGAATGTACTGGCCGTAGCCCAATCAATAAATTCCTTCATTCGCCATGCAGACGTAGTGAAGATGGCAAATTTTACGGCCTTGACTTCTCTTCTGTCAAGCGACCCAAAAAACGGAACTTTTAAATCGCCATTATTTTACACATTTAAACAATTTTCCACTAACTGTTTGGGCACCTCCATAGACACATACGTTGCCTGCGATACTTTCAATACAGAACAATATAAAGGCATACCGTATCTTGATGTAACTACTGTTTATTCCAAAGAAAATAACGCTGTCTTCATCAATGTTGTAAACCGTAGCCAGGATAAAAACATCACAACAGGTATTATCAGTAATTCCGGAAACTTTTCAGGCAAAGCAGAAGCGAGTATTATAAACAGCGATGATTTAAAAGCGCCATTTGCATTCGACAAGCAATCGCAATATTCTCCTGTAACGAAAGAAGTAAAATTTAATGGGAACAAATTGACTTACACATTTCCGCCGCATTCGTTTACGCAAATAAAAGTGGGCATAATTAAATAACTGCTGTTTGTATTGGCAAAGTATCGAGCTTTTAAACAAATTAAATACAATGAAAAAGGCTTTAATTATTTTTCTGTTTGCATCTGGTAATTGTTTTTCGCAAAGCAGTTCATTAAAACTCTGGTACAACCAGCCTTCCGGCGCAACATGGGAAAACGCTTTGCCCATTGGCAATGGTAAATTAGGTGCCATGATCTACGGCAACGTTGATACTGAAACGGTTCAACTTAATGAAGGTACCCTTTGGAGCGGCAGCCCAAACAGGAATGATAATGATTTATGTTTGGATTCACTTGCAGAAATAAGGCGATTAATTTTTGAAGGAAAACAAAATGATGCAGAAAAATTGGCGAACAAAACCATTGTGTCTAAAACCTCACACGGACAAATGTTTGAGCCCGTTGGCGATTTAAAATTGGCGTTTGATAAACATGATAATTGCAGCAATTATTACCGCGAGTTAGATATTGAACAAGCTGTTCAGAAAACAACATATACAATTGATAATGTAAACTACACAAGAGAAACAATTGCCTCTTTTCCCGATCGCGTTGTTGTTATTCATCTTACGGCAAGCAAGGCGAACAGTATTTCATTTACGGCATCCTATTCAACGCCGCAACCAAAGACTGTTACAAAAGCCTCACGTAATGAGTTGATGATTTCGGGAGCGACTATCGATCATGAAAGTGTTGAAGGAAAAGTAAAATTCAAGGGCATTGCCAGGTTTAAACTTGATGGCGGAACCATCGTAACCAACGATACATCACTCAATGTTAAAAATGCCAATGAAGTAACGATCTATATTTCTATCGCTACAAATTTTAATAATTATCATGACATCAGCGGAGATGAAAATGCAAGGGCTGCATTTTATCTTGATAAAGCTTATGCAAAATCATTTGCTGATATGTTGAAGGCGCATATTGCAGCTTACAAAAAATATTTTGATCGTGTAAAACTTGATCTCGGAACAACGGATGCAGCAAAGCTTCCAACAGATGAAAGGTTGAAGAATTTTAATTCAACGAACGATCCGCAGTTGGTGACATTGTATTACCAGTATGGAAGATACCTGTTAATCTCTTCGTCGCAACCCGGCGGACAACCTGCAACATTACAAGGCATCTGGAACAATAAATTATTTCCACCCTGGGATAGCAAGTACACCATCAACATTAACACCGAAATGAATTACTGGCCCGCAGAAAAAACCAACCTTTCAGAGTTAACAGAGCCGCTCTTAAAAATGGTGCAAGACATATCCGTCACCGGGAGAAAAACGGCAAAAGACATGTATAATGCAAGAGGCTGGATGGCTCACCACAATACAGATATATGGCGCATCAACGGTGCCGTGGATGGTGCCTTCTGGGGGGCATGGCCGAACGGTGGCGGGTGGCTGAGCCAGCATTTATGGGAACATTATTTATACAACGGTGATAAAAAATATCTTACCTCCGTATATGATGCGTTGAAAGGCGCAGCAATGTTTTATGCTGATTATCTTATTGAACATCCGAAATATCATTGGTTGGTAATTTGCCCGGATGAATCACCGGAGAATGCTCCCGCGGCACACCAGGGTTCATCGCTTGATGCTGGTGTAACGATGACCAATCAAATTGTTTTTGATGTTTTCACCAATGCAATTGAAGCAGCAAAAATTTTGCATAAAGATCAGGCGCTTGCTGATACATTGAAAGATAAAAGAAATCGGCTTGCACCCATGCATATTGGCCAGCACGGGCAACTCCAGGAATGGCTGGATGATGTGGACGATCCGAATGATCATCATCGTCACATATCTCAACTCTATGGATTGTTTCCTTCCAATCAAATATCTCCTTATCGCACGCCGCAATTGTATAGCGCAGCAAAAAACACATTGATACAACGGGGCGATGTTTCAACCGGCTGGAGTATGGGTTGGAAAGTAAATTGGTGGGCAAAAATGCTGGATGGTAATCATGCCTACAAACTAATACAAAATCAGTTAACACCTGTTGGAACTAACGAAGGCGGTGGCGGCACGTATAATAATTTGTTTGACGCACACCCGCCCTTCCAGATTGATGGAAACTTTGGTTGTACATCAGGCATTACAGAAATGCTAATGCAAAGTGAAGATGGCGATTTGAATTTATTACCTGCACTGCCTGATGTTTGGCAAACCCGTGGCAGTATAACAGGCTTGCGTGCACGCGGCGGTTTTGAAATTATAAATATGGAATGGCAAGATGGCAAAATTATCAAAGCCATTATCAAATCTAATCTTGGCGGCAATCTTAGATTACGTGTTCCGAATGAAATAAAGTTAAATGATGGGTCAGCTTTAAAAGAAGCGACGGGTGATAATGCAAACACCTTCTACCAAACCGAAAAAAATACAACACCTGTTATATCAGAAAACGCCACAATTACATTACCTATGTTAAGAACAACATGGTTGTATGATGTGCCAACGGTTGCCGGAAAGATATACATGTTTGTTATAAAATAAAATCCTGTAGATGAGAATATTATTCGTGATTCTTATAATGCTGTTGAGCTGCAGGCAAATGCTAATTGCACAAACAAAACCGGCATTTTATTCAGGTACATGTCGCAATGTTTTTGCAGAGGCTGGCTGCAATAAAAAGGATAAGATGCCAAAGTTGATAAAGCGGTTATGGAACACAAGGCTTGAGCCATACAGCGATGGTTACTTCGATCCATATTACGGCGGCTTATTGTATTTATTCAGCCTGGTGCACTTAAGTGGAAAATATCATATCATAAAACCCGGATCAAATTAATATTTATACAAACATTATTTCAGCATATAACCGCATTACATGAAAAAAATATTCATTTTCCTAACCACTTTAATTTTGACCGGAGAATTGCATGCACAGGATATCATACAGCATGCTCCTCCCGGTTTTGACGATGTGCAGGCAAATATACCTCATGGAAAAATTGATACTATCCGTTATAAATCAACAACAGTTGGTAACATGAGAAGAAGCTTAGTTTATACCCCACCCCGTTTTTCCAAAAAGAAAAAATACCCGGTGCTGTACTTGTTACATGGCATTGGTGGTGATGAAAAAGAATGGCTGAACGGCGGTTCTCCGCAAAACATTTTAGATAATTTATATGCTGAAGGAAAGATAGAACCTATGATCGTAGTGATGCCCAATGGCAGGGCGATGAAAGACGATCGTGCTACAGGAAATATTTTTGACAGCGCAAAAGTGCAGGCATTTGCAACGTTTGAAAGAGATTTACTAAAGGACCTTATTCCGTACATAGAAAAACATTATCCTGTTTATATAGATCCTGAACATCGCGCCATTGCGGGCTTGTCAATGGGCGGCGGGCAATCATTAAACTTTGGCCTTGACAATCTTGATAAGTTTGCCTGGATTGGCGCTTTCTCCGCGGCACCAAATACCAAAACACCGCAGGAATTAATACCCAATCCTGAAGAGGTCAGGCAAAAAATAAAATTGCTTTGGATATCATGTGGAGCAAGTGATGGGTTGATCATTTTTAGCAAGCGCACACACGATTATCTTACAAAAAATAATGTGCCGCATATTTACCGCATAGAGCCCGGTGTGCATGATTTCAAGGTTTGGAAAAATGGTTTGTATATGTTTTCTCAACTAATTTTTAAACAGGTTGATACTTCTGCATTTTCAAAATATCCTATAGCAGGAGCGCCTGCCTCTACCAATGTGCGTAATGCGCAATACCCGCAAATATTACCCGACAGCCGCGTCATCTTCAGCGTCAAAGCGCCTGATGCAAAAAAAGTTCAGGTGGACCTGGCAAAAAAATATGATATGGTAAAAGATACCAGCGGCACCTGGACGGTTACCACCGATTCTGTGAGCGAGGGTTTTCATTATTATTCTTTACTGATAGATGGTGTTGCCGTTGCTGACCCCGCCAGTGAGACTTTTTATGGTATGGGGAGAATGGCAAGTGGCATTGAAATACCTTTTGCCGGTGGCGGCTATTATTCCATGCGCAATGTGCCACATGGCGATACCAGGATAAAAAATTATTTCTCCCCGGTTACACGTTCATGGCGGCAGATGTATATCTACACGCCAGCGGGTTATGATTCTGCAGTAAATGATCACTATCCCGTGCTCTATATTTTACATGGTGGCGGCGAAGATGAAACCGGTTGGGCAACGCAAGGCAAAGCGAATTTGATTTTAGATAATCTTATCGCAGAGAAAAAAGCAACACCTATGCTTATCGTAATGCCTGATGCCAATCTTGGCGCTGGTGGCTTTAACCCTAATGCAATTGAAAACGGGATGAAGCTGTTTGAAAAAGAAATGAAAGAAGCCATTATTCCTTTTGTTGAAAAAAATTACCGGGCAAAAACAGCTGCCAATGAACGCGCCCTGGCGGGATTATCATTAGGAGGTATGCATACATTATACACGGGCATCAACAACACAAATATGTTTGCTTACCTCGGCGTATTTAGTTCCGGCTGGATCATACCGATGATGAACAGCTTTGCCGATGCGCAATATGCTTTCATAAAAGACAATGCAGATAAGATAAATAATAACCTGAAGGCCTTATGGATTTCTGAGGGAGGTAAAGAAGATATTGCTTACAAGAACGGCCAGGTCATGGTGAGTAAATTAAATGAACTGGATATAAAACACACTTACTACGATTATCCCGGCGGTCATACATGGCCGGTTTGGAGAAATGATTTGTACAATTTTGCGCAGCTATTATTCAGGTAGTAATTTAAAAATGATGAAAAAGACTTTCTTGATTTTTTCAATTGGGTGTTGTGTTACGCTTTATAACCATGTGGAGGGGCAGCAAAGATTGTATCATAATGAATTCCCCTTAAGCGATATCACCTTACTGGATGGCCCTTTCAAACATGCCCGCGATCTTAATATTCAAACACTTCTTGAATATAATGTGGATCGTTTATTGGCGCCCTATCGCAAAGAAGCCGGGTTAACACCTAAGGATTCAAGCTATAAAAACTGGGAAGGTTTGGATGGACATATTGGTGGCCATTATTTATCCGCCATGGCAATGAATGCAGCTACAGGAAATGCGGTATGTAAAAGAGAAATGTTGTACATGATCCGCGAATTGAAAGCATGCCAGGAAGCGAACGCAAAGAACAATCCATCCTGGGGAATCGGTTATGCTGGTGGCGTTCCCGACAGTAAAGCAGTATGGATTTCTGTTCAAACCGGTGATATGAAAGCATTTCATACGGCCTGGGTGCCCTGGTACAACGTCCATAAAATGTATGCAGGTTTACGCGATGCCTGGGTGTATACCGGCAACGAAGAAGCCAAAAATATTTTTCTAAAATTCTGTGACTGGGCAATCACTATCACATCATCACTATCTGATGAACAAATGAAATTAATGCTCGATACAGAGCAAGGCGGCATGAATGAAGTATTAGCTGATGCATATTCAATAACGAAAAATGAAAAATATTTGCTTGCCGCAAAAAGATTTTCGCACAAAATGTTATTAGACCCAATGTCGCAGGGCATTGATAATCTTGATAACAAACATGCCAACACACAGGTTCCAAAAGCTATAGGTTTTCAAAGAATAGGAGAATTAAGTGGCGATGAAAAATATGAAGATGCAGGCAGTTTTTTCTGGCGAACAGTCACGGCTAACCGAACACTTGCTTTTGGTGGCAACAGCCGGCGTGAATTTTTTCCGGCTCCCGCTGCCTGTACTGATTTTATTAATGATGTGGAAGGGCCGGAATCGTGCAACTCATATAACATGCTTAAGCTTACGGAAGATTTGTTCAGAACAAATCCTTCTGCGAAGTACATGGATTATTATGAGCGCACGATGTACAATCATATTCTGTCAACTCAAAATCCTGAAACGGGCGGTTATGTGTACTTCACGCCAGCCCGTCCCCGCAGCTATCGTGTATATTCTGCACCGAATGAAGCCATGTGGTGTTGCGTAGGCAGTGGCATGGAAAATCATGGCAAATACAATGAACTTATTTATACGCACCAGCATGATTCATTGTTTGTAAATCTTTTTGTTGCCGCTGAATTAAACTGGAAAGAAAAAGGTATCAAGCTTGCACAGGAAACAAAATTTCCTTATGAAGAAAACACAAAGCTTGTTGTGACAAATGGTTCTTCTACTTTTAAATTATTAGTGCGTTATCCGTCATGGGTAAAAGATGGTGCTTTAAAAATTAAGGTGAATGGTAAATTGATTTCATTCACAAATCATCCTTCATCTTATGTTGTAATTAATCGCAAATGGGAAAAAGGAGACGTTGTTGAGATTGATTTGCCGATGCATAATACCATTGAGCATTTGCCAAATGTGCCACAATATATTGCCATCATGCATGGCCCGATTTTGCTTGGTGCAAAAACAGGAACAGAAGATATAAAAGGTTTGATTGCAGATGACAGCCGTTGGGGCCATATTCCCGGTGGTGAAAAATTACCTTTAGATAAAGCGCCCATTTTTGTTACTGATAATGTTTCTTCCATTACCAATGACATAGTTCCTGCGGAAAATAAGCCACTGCATTTTATGGTTAGAAATGTGAAAGTTATCAATCCTATCAACATTGATTTGCAACCTTTCTATCAAATACATGATGCACGATATATGATGTATTGGATGGCATTATCAAATCAACAATACACAGCTTACCTCGATTCATTGTCTGCAGTTGAAAAAGAAAAGCTCGCCTTAGAAAAACGCACGGTTGATTTTGTTGCGCCAGGAGAACAACAACCCGAAGCAGATCATCAAATGGAAAATAATAAATCACGCTCCGGAACAGCCAGTGACAATGTATACCGCGAGGCTTTTGATGACGGTTACTTTAGTTACAAGCTTGCAACCAACAATGAAGCAGAACTGGATTTAATGGTTCGTTATTGGGGCGCCGAATGGGGCAATAGAAAGTTTGACATTTACATAGACAATCAGAAACTGGTAACAGAAGATAATACAGGTAAATGGAACCAGTCTAAGTTTTTTGATATCACGTATCACCTTCCTGCGGCAATGCTGGAAGGCAGGGATCATGTACGGGTAAAATTTCAATCAGTAAAAGGCAACACTGCTGGCGGTGTATATTATGTGCGCCTGGTGAATTCAAAATTATAAAAGAACAATTCAAGCAATTATAAAATTCTTCTAAACTCAATATTATCTATCATGACATTTCGCAAGCTCATTTCCTTATCTGCCATTTCAGTGTTTTGTTGCATCAATTGCCAGGCGCAACAAATGCCGGCAATCACCTTACATGTAAACCAGGCTGATGCTCGTGTAAGCCCAAAATTGTATGGATTAATGACTGAAGAAATCAATCATTCTTATGATGGTGGCCTCTATGCGGAATTAATTCGCAATAGAATATTTAAAGACAGCAAGAATGCACCGGAAGGATGGAGCCTTGTGAAGAATAATCCATCTGCAGAAGCGACTATAAAATTAATAGGCGCCGAAGAACATGTGCCGAATGACGAACGACGAAACGCTATAAATGGCGCACTTTCAACATGCTTAAGGCTTACAGTAGAAAAGGCCGATGGAAGAATCGGCATTGCAAATGAAGGTTACTGGGGCATTGCTGTAAAGACTTCCACCACATACAAAGCTTCTTTTTATATCAAGGGAACAGACCGCCGGGAGCCTCCACGTTGGCCCTGGGAGCCTAAGCCGACCACGCCTCCGCTTCCGGTAATTGAAAACAATACACCCGGCCCGGTAACAGTTTCCATTGAAAGCAATGATGGTAAAACGGTATATGCAACAGGTTCCATCAATCTTGAAAAAAGTATTTACTGGAAAAAATATGAACTGAACTTAACCACTGCTGCGGATGTACAACCAACGAAAGATGCACGTTTTGTAATTTCTACCGATCGTACCGGGCAATATTATTTTAACCTTGTGTCTCTATTTCCACCAACCTATAACGACCAACCCAATGGGTTTCGAACTGACCTGATGCAGATTTTGGTTGATATGAAGCCAAAGTTTCTTCGCTTTCCCGGTGGTAATTTTTTAGAAGGGACTATGATGACCGATGCATTCCCCTGGAAAACCACGATTGGTCCTTTGGAAAGCAGGCCGGGCCATAACGGTAGTTGGGGTTACCGTGCTTCTGATGGTATGGGGCTGCTCGAGTTTTTGATGTGGGCAGAAAATATGGGTGCGGAACCGTTGCTGGGAGTTTATGCCGGTTATTCACTGAGTGGCGACCATGTAGACGCAGGCCCGCTTTTAAAACCTTACGTGGACGAAGCACTGGAAGAAATAGAATATGTGATTGGTGATACAAGTACTTACTGGGGCGCCAAACGTGCTGCAGATGGGCACCCCGAGCCTTTCAAACTGAGCTATGTAGAAATTGGCAATGAAGACTGGTTTGACAGGTCAAACAGTTATGATGGAAGGTTCACTCAATTTAGAAATGCGATTAATGCTAAATACCCGCAACTCACCTGCATTTCTACTATTGCTGATGCACAGTATCCTTCAATGAAAGTTACCTCAGGTAAGCAGCCGGAGGTATTGGATGAGCATTATTACCGCAATTCGTGGGATATGTGGGCCAACGCTTCGCAATATGATGCCTACGACCGCAACGGGTCAAAAATATTTGTGGGCGAATGGGCAACACGTGAAGGAGTGCCTACCACTAACTTAAACGCGGCACTGGGTGATGCCGCCTGGATGACCGGCATGGAACGAAATTCTGATTTGATAATCATGTCTTGCTACGCACCTTTATTCGTAAACGTTAGTAAAGATTCTGTTGCTAAAAACAGGGCATGGCAATGGGATTCTGATTTAATTGGCTACGATGCGCTTAATAGTTATGGCTCCCCATCTTATTATGTGCAAAAATTATTTAATCACTATTTAGGTAATAAAATAGTGCCTGCCACGGTTGCAAACATACCTGTTCAAAATATGCCGCTTACTAAAAAAGACAGTGCAGATGGCATAAAACCCAAAACAGTTCCTACCATATTTTATTCGGCTACTATGAATGATACAACGGGAACTATTTACCTGAAAGTTTTAAACACAATTGGTAAAAAACAAAAATTAGAAATAAATATTGATGGCATGGCTAAGCTGGCTCTTGATGCAACGCTGGTGGTTGTGAACGGAAACACGCCGGCAGAAACCAACAGTATTACAGCGCCGGAAAATATAGTTCCTGTAACGGAAACCATAAAAGGAATCAAGAAGTCTTTCTCCAGGCTACTTGCTCCATATTCTGTAAGCATTTTTGAAATTAAAACCCGCAAATAAAAATGCGGAAAGTTATCCGTCAGTAATAACGCACTTAATTTTAATATTAGTTTTTAAACTAAAATAAAAACAATCATTATGAAGTATCTACTCACAACAATCCTGCTTCTTGGATTCATGGTTACTAACGCACAAAATGCAATTGATGGCACCTGGAAAGGCAGTCGCGAAACGCCGAACGGCACTATGAAATTTAACATACACTTTCAAAGTGCAGGCAGATACATTAACCGGCACTATCAAATCGCAGTTTG
This sequence comes from Chitinophagales bacterium, assembly GCA_038251675.1. Classification (GTDB taxonomy): domain Bacteria; phylum Bacteroidota; class Bacteroidia; order Chitinophagales; family Chitinophagaceae; genus Ginsengibacter. Next base: position 16,571 of record JBBSBD010000074.1, read on the forward strand.
GTGAGGTGGCATTGGAAAATGGAAAAGTTGATGGAAAGAAATTTTCCTACAGCATCAGTTTTAATGGCAACGGTATTGACTTTACCGCTGAACTTGTAAGTGACGATGAAATAATTACCAAAAATGAAAGAGGAGAAACAAAGCTCGCCAGGGTAAAAGAATAACCGCAAAGGATTGTCAATACAAATCTTGATTTGTCATTTATAAAAAATAAAAGGGAGAAATGATTGGTTCCGGGAATGATACAGCCGGCAAGCCTTCTTCTGGTGTAAAAAACATTACTGTTCTGACTAATGGGAAAACCGATATTATACTAAAAGGAATGACGGTTTTGTCGCAGTGTTTGAATAACTATCGGCTGTTTCAATTAGCAGCAGAATAAAAATTATTGATAGGATAAAAACTAATGAATACTATTAAAATGAAATTAAAATCTCTTGTGAACATATTGCTGCTATCCTTACTGACAGGCAACCTATTATCGGCCCAAAATGTACACAGCGATAATGGAGATGGCACTTACACCAATCCATTAATCTCTGCAGATTTTCCTGATCCGGATGTAATACGCGTTGGCGATATGTATTACATGGTTACCACCACGATGTTTGTATTTCCAGGCGTTACGGTTTTGAAATCGCATGACCTGGCAAACTGGGAATATTGCAGCAATGCAATTCCAAGATTCGATTTTAGTAATTGTTATGATTTGGATACCTGCAACAGGTATGGGCATGGACAATGGGCAACAAGCATGAAGTATCATAACGGCAAATTTTACCTGTTGTTTATTACTTTGAATGAAGGCGGCTTTATGTGCACTGCAGATAAAGCAGAAGGCCCCTGGCATATTACACATTTGCCAAAAGGATTTTATGACCCCGGCTTATTTTTTGATGATGATGGAAAAACCTATGTAGCGCAGGGTTACAACAATATCTCTATCACTGAAGTAAATGATAGTCTTGTTGCAGTTGGCCCTGACTCTTTAGTATTTACCGGCGATATACGTAAGGGCCTTGAAGGAACACATGTGTATAAAATTAATGGTTACTATTATTTGTATTGTACCTATGGCGGACGGGATGGCATGCAGGTTGCCCTTCGTTCAAAAAATATTTATGGACCTTATGAACAAAAGTTATTACTCTACGACACAACCAAAGGTATCAACTATGGTATTCACCAGGGGGCATTGATTGAAACGCAGACCGGTGAGTGGTGGACAATTTTATTTGTAGATAGCGGACCCTTTGGTCGCTTTCCTTCTTTGCAACCCGTCACCTGGAAGGATGGCTGGCCGATGATTGGCATAAATGGAAAAGCAGTTACGAAATATAAAAAGCCCAACGTAGGAAAAAAATATCCCATAACTAATTTGCCAACATCAGATGAATTCAACGAAAAAAAATTGGGCATGCAATGGGGCTGGAATCATAATCCTGATTCAACGAAATGGTCATTGACAAAGAAGCCTGGTTATTTAAGATTGATGACAGCAAGCCTTACACAAGACTTCAGAATGGCACGCAATATGCTAACTCAACGTCTATTTGCAAAGCATGATCAAAGCATACCAACTATTGCAACGACAAAAATGGATGTAAGCAAGATGAAGGATGGAGATATAGCCGGTATTGCTGTGTTCCAGGATCCGTACGCATATATCGCAGTGAAGCAAAAGAATGGTAAACAATACATGATCATGGTGAACAACGGAAAAACTATTGATTCCATATTTGTAAATGCATCAACAGTTTATTTTAGAACACTTGCTTACAATGCAACACAGAAGGCAAATTTTGAATACAGTATTGATAACAAAACATTCAAATCTTTAGGTAATGAATTGATGATGCGTTTCAATTTAAAAATATTTACAGGAAACAAATTCTGCTTATTTAATTATGGCACAAAAGTATCGGGCGGCTATGTGGATTTCGATTGGTTCAGAATAGAATAGTAATAGAATATGACTGAAATAAAAATTTCGACCAGGAAGATTTGAATTTCGGGGGCGTTGATATGTTTTGTGTTCACAAAAAAATGAATTACTTAATCGAAGGCCGTTAACGGCAAAAAGATGAGTTCTGATTTGTCCGGGTTACTCTTCGGAGCAAAGTGGAATGTTCTTAGCTATTTAACTGCAAAAGAATTCCTTCTTAATATTTCGGCAAAATGACGGATCAGAAAATTTGTAGATCTTAGTTACCTAATTGCTATTAAAGTATTCGCAACAAGACAAACAATGAAATATAAAATAATTTTACTATTGCTTGTTTTCCCTAATATATTTTTTCCGGGTTTTAGCCAGGTAAAAGCTCCTAAGGCTTATGGTCCTGTGCCGTCTGAAAACCAAATGAGATGGCAGGAAATGGAGTACTACGCTTTTGTTCATTTCTCCGTAAATACCTATACTGACATGGCCTGGGGAAAGGGCGACGAAGATCCAGGCATATTTAATCCTACCGAATTGGATTGCAGGCAATGGGCACGCATTTGCAAGCAAGCAGGAATGAAAGGAATTATTATAACAGCAAAGCACCACAGCGGTTTCTGTCTTTGGCCTTCAAAATACACGGATTATTCAATAAAAAATTCGCCCTGGAAAAATGGCAAAGGGGACATCGTTCGAGAAATGTCTGATGCCTGCAAAGAGTATGGACTAAAGTTTGGCGTGTACCTGTCGCCGTGGGACAGGAACAGTGCAGATTATGGAAAACCCGCCTACATTACCTACTTCCGTAATCAACTACGTGAGCTGCTTACCAATTACGGAGATATTTTTGAAGTTTGGTTTGATGGTGCTAATGGTGGTTCAGGATATTATGGCGGTGCCAATGAAACCCGAAAAATTGACCGTAAAACTTATTACGATTGGAAAAACACATACAAGCTCGTCCGCGAACTACAGCCCAAAATTGTTATCTGGAACGATGGCGGAGACCGGGCAGATCTTCGCTGGGTGGGAACTGAAGGAGGTTATGTAGGAGAAACAAACTGGAGTTTGTTAGATTCAACCGGAGATGTGCCAGAGCAAATGTTACGCTACGGATTGGAGAATGGTAATTCATGGGTACCAGGTGAAGTAAATACATCTATAAGACCTGAATGGTTTTACCATCCAAAAGAAGATGGCAAGGTGAAGACCCTGCCGCAGCTTATGGATATATACTACAATTCCATTGGCCGCAATGCAACCTTACTCTTGAATTTTCCCATCATGCCCAATGGGCTAATCAACCAAAAGGATGAGCAAGTTGCTTTAGAATTTGCGAAGTCGGTGAAAGAAAGTTTTGCAATAAATCTTATCAGGAACGCAAGGGCCACCGCTTCGAATGTTCGGGGCAGGATTGCCGACTTTGGTGGAGACAAGGCAATTGATAGTAATTATGATACATACTGGACAACAGATGATTCGGTAAATGCAGCAACACTTACTGTAAATTTCCCGAAGCCTACGAGTTTCAATCGCTTCCTCGTGCAGGAATACATCCGGCTGGGCCAGCGGGTTAAAAGTTTTAAAGTTGAGGCACTGGCAAATGGAAGATGGCAGGAATTGGCAAAGCAAACTACCATTGGGTACAAACGCATTCTGAGGTTTCCTACTGTAACCGCAACTAAGCTGCGCCTGATTATAGCTGACTCGAAAAGTTGTCCGCTTATTTCTAATGTGGGCATTTATAATGCGCCCCAGATATTAACGCCGCCGCAAATCATACGAAGGCAATCGGGCGATGTGATTATAACTCCCGCAGATCCGGAATCTGAAGTTTGCTATACATTAGATGGAACTAAGCCAACACAGAATACAAATAAATATAACGGGGCCATTAAGACGAATGGAGGGAAAGCAGTCGTTAACGCTGTATCATATAATTCTTTGACCGGAAAAAGTAGCCCTGTCACGGAAGAAAGATTTGATATCGCTAAAAAAACATGGAAAATTACCGGCATCGAAGATGAAAAAGCATATAGCATTATTGATGGAATAGAGAGCACTGCGTGGCACCAGGATGTTAAGAATAAATTACCCGTAGACCTGGTAATTGATTTAGGTAAACAGGAAAATTTAACAGGCTTCAAATACCTGCCGGACCAAAACTGGTGGGCAAATGGTATTGTATCAAATTACGAATTCTATATTTCGCAGGATAATGTTGACTGGCAATTGGTAGATGAAGGTGAATTTTCAAATATCAAAAACAATCCTTTGTGGCAAACCAAATCTTTTAAGGCAGTGAAAGCCCGTTATATTAAGCTTAGAGCTCTGAAAAATACCCAGGATGACGATGCTGTTGGTTATGCGGAAATTGATGTTATTACCAATTAATTCATTTTTCAAGCAAATACGAAGATTCAAAAATAGCTATAAGCTCCGGGAAGTATCGGTATCAAATTCCAACTTCCAGAAATGTAAAAAACCCCCTTACGTTTTATGATGCCTCTAAAATTTATAAATACATACCCGAATGTGAACAGGAATCAGGGGCGAAATGCTATTGGTGGTTCTCTTATCTCACAAATGGAATAAAATGTAAGGATATCGCATTTCTAAAATATAGAAATATCGATGAAAAATATATTCTATTTGAAAGAGCTAAAACAGAAAATTCAACTCGTTCTAATCATATATCCATCTCTGTTTTTATTAGCGAAGATATTCGCAGAATTATAGAAAGCAGAGGTAATCCAGATAGTTCACCTGCTAATTTCATATTCCGGATAATAGAACCTGGAATAACACCATTGCGCCAGTATGAATTAATCGAATTGTTTTTTCGCTCAATTAATGAATGTTTACCTCGCAAATTAAATCCCTAATCTCGAGTAATTTGTCACTGATTGCAATCGGTTTATATTTCGAGCTGGTAATTTTGAAACTGCCTAATCCAAATATTTCAACTTGTGAATTATTGGGAATATCAGATGCAATAATTCCGTTATTCACATCCTTCTCAAGTTCCTCCAAACTCAATTCAATCGTTTCAGGTACCCTCTGAAACCGCAGGGCCTCTCATCTACTGCGATCCGTCTTTATCCCGACCGGGTGGGGTCGGCTTTCAGAAATACCTAATTTTTTTTGTATGTACCTAAACGATCGGGGTGAATGAAATAAGTGCCGGGCCTCCCAACTTCGGCGATCTGGCCTTATGCTGATGGGGTGGGGTCGGGTTTGGGGAATTAGGAAGGGGGCTTGATTGAAAAAAGGGATTTGCTGGCACAATCCCTTTTGATAAAAAGCGTGATTTAAAAGCCAATGTATGTAGGTTGTATGTAGAAGAAAAGGGTTTCAAAAGTGAGATACACCTTGAAACCCTTTACCCTATTGTTGCTCCCCCTATCCGACTTGAACGGATGACCCTCTGATTAACAGTCCGAATTTGGCGCCTTATTCAGCTTTATTTATAATTACCTATACCGACCGAAAACCCTTTGCTGTATTGAGTTTCATGATTTTTGCATATCTTTATTATTCGGTACTTTATTGCTCTTTATTTCAATTTTACTTGCAAATTACTTGCAAATTTTTAAATGAAATTTCGAGCCGAAAGTGTTGACGGGATATGATTCTTTAAAATTCGGGTATTAATCATTTTCAATTTTACTTGCAAATTCCAACATATGAAACCCCTTGTAACAACAAGCATAATTCTTGACACAAGAAGAGAGAAACTCAACAAAAAATATCCGGTTAAGCTTTGTGTAAATAACATTACAAAGGCTAAATATTATTCAACAAGGATCGATCTGACAGAAACAGAATTTCAAGCCCTGTTTGCAAAAAGGCTAACCAGGGAAAGTATCGCTATAAAAAATGAATTGCATGCGATAGAAGCAGAAGCGAGAGACACAATTAGAATTCTGAAGCCTTTCAGTTTCTCTGCTTTTGAAAAAAGATTAGGACAGAGGCCGGCTCAACAAGGTCAGTTAGCTTTTTTGTTTCATCAAGAAATTAACAAGTTAACAAATGAAGAGAGACTAGGAACCGCTTCCAGCTATCAATGCGCTATCAATAGTTTGACATCTTTTAAAGAAAACATCGCACTCGAACATATCACCGTAGACTTCTTAAATGAATACGAAAAATGGATGATTGAGACAAAAGGAGCTTCTATAACGACCGTTGGAATTTATCTAAGAGCCGTAAGGGCAATATTTAATGAAGCGATAGGTCTGAGCTTAATCCCTAATGAAAATTACCCCTTTGGAAAAAGGAAATATCAAATTCCTACTGGCCGCAATATTAAGAAGGCACTATCTATGACGGATATTGCGAAATTATATTACTACGAGCCAGATGCTGCAAATGAAATGGAAGCAAGGGCAAAAGATTTCTGGCTGTTTACATATTTTGGGAATGGTATTAACATGAAAGATATTGCACTCCTTAAATATAAAAATATTCAGGGCGAATATATCGTATTCGAGAGAGCTAAAACGAATCGAACGTCCAGAACTAATCCAAGGCCGATAACTATTTATATTAACCCTGAAATGCGGCAGATTATTTCAAAGTGGGGTAATCTGCCAGACAGGGAAGAAAATTATATATTTCCCATTTTGAATCCAACTGCGGATGCTTTTCATAAAAGAAAACAAATTCAACAGTTTACAAAGTTGACCAATAAATGGACAAAGCGAATGGCGGAAAAACTGAATATCCCTATGAAAGTTACAACATATACCGCCAGGCATTCCTTCTCTACTGTATTAAAACGCTCTGGCGCCAGCACAGAGTTTATTTCCGAGGCGCTTGGGCATACGAATCTCAAAACAACATTAAGTTATTTAGACAGTTTTGAAAATGAAACAAAGAAGCAATTCTCCTTCCATTTAACAAGATTTAAAGGTGAAAACGTTACCCATGTTAGTTGACCGAAGAAGCTCGGCTTTTATTTATCTATAAAAGAAGTAACTAATTTTCGGCAGCAAACAGATTTTGCTGCCATTTTATAGTTTTGCTATATTTGTAGGTATAACTTAACAAAATCGTAAAAGAAAAATTAAATATTAAAAAGCTTCAGGAAAACTTCAAAGGTCAAAATGTTTTTAACAGCAAGGATATTGAGAAGTTTTACAGGCAAATCGAGCCAAAAATAAAAAATACTGCAATTAATTGGCGCATTTATACACTCGTTCAATCTGGTGTGCTTTCAAGTGTCGGCAGAGGAAAATTTATTTTAGGCGAAGGAAGGAATTTTATACCCAATATTTCTTCAAAGATTAAAGCGCTCAATAAAGAATTGCAAGCCCAATTTCCTTACATCCAGATTTGTCTTTGGAATACATCGGTTTTGAATGAATTAATGCTGCATCAGCCTGGCAGATTTTATATACTGATTGAAGTAGATAAAGAAGCAACCGAATCAGTCTTCCATTTTCTAAAAGAAAAAAGGAAAAATGTTTTTATAGAACCAACTTTTGATATACTCAATCGCTATATCTCTTCCCAAAAAGAAGCAATAATTATCAAGTCATTGGTTTCAGAAGCTCCGCTGCAAAAAGCACAGGGTGTTCAAACTGTTACCATTGAAAAAATATTGGTGGATATTTTCTGCGATGAAATAATTTTTGCGGCGCAGCAGGGTGGTGAAATGCAAACCATTTTTAGGGAAGCTTTTGAAAAATATACGATCAATGAAAATAAAATGCTTCGCTATGCCGATAGAAGACGAAAGAAAGAATCCTTTAATAAATACCTGAATAAAGTTTCAAAATTTCGGCAGCAATTTAAATAAACTGCCATTTTATCAATAGTTCGGTAAGATTTAAGATGTGGAAAAGTGGAAAACTAAGTTAGGATAAAAATAAAATAGGCATTAGAAATTTGTATGCTAAACCCAAATTCTAATGCCTTCAACAAGATCAGTGATCTTGTAAGTGCAAG
>JBBSBD010000075.1:0-24449 GCA_038251675.1 Chitinophagales bacterium
AAAACTAAATTGGTAAGATCTCGAATTGCCAATCATTTTCCATCAATTTGTATGATTTTCAATCTTGCCTTATCATGTTCTTTAAAGGCGTTGGATGCTTCCAGTTGCATTTGCATATCATCCATGTCATCGCCGACAATGGTTGAACTAAATTCATGGGCTCTCAACAGCATCTTTATATAATCCGATGGTTCCTGCTGCCGGGTCAATCGTCTTAATGAAAGCATATAATCATCGCGGTAAACAGTCGGGATAATTATTTTTGACTCACCCTGTTTTACGAGTTCTGCATTCATCATTACCCTGGCAATTCTTCCATTACCATCAAGGAAAGGATGCACTTCACTTATTATAAACATTATAAAGGCTGCTTTGGAAAAAGAATCCGTTAACGACTGGTAATAGTCAAAGCCTTTTATAAGTGTTCCTTTTACAAGGGTGAAGTCAACAAAGTGTGTTTCGCCAGCCCTGTTATTCCTGCCCTTAAAATGGCCCGGATTTTTTGAAGTTCTTGCACTCATTAACATTTTATGACGGTACAATAATACCTCCAACATTTCTCCTGATGTAGCCGGAGTAATATTCATTTCTTCCCTGTTGCTTACTAAGTTATATGTCACTAATACATCGTGAGAATCTTCATCACGGTTAGGCATAGGTGCTGCTGTTTCAATTATTTTCTTTGCATCTTCCAATTCGAACCCTGTGCCCTCGATGTAATTGGAAAAATAGGCTTCGAAAAAAGCAAAGTTTCTAAAGGACTTGTTTGAAGTATTTTTTTCCGGCAAGTCTTTAAATTCCTTCTGCTTTAATTCAATGAAAAGTTTTTCGAACAGTGGCAAGCGGCCTGGGTCGTAAGGATGTCCAAATGACCTTGCTATGGCGAGAGGAGAAGACAATATTTTTGAGGGCTTTGTGTTCAGCAAAGCGCTGATTAATTTATTCAACTTCTCAAACTCTGTTTTCAAATTGAGCTTCTCTGCGATCGCCTTGGCTTTGTCTCGAAGTTCCTTTAACCCAGCTTCTCCTTTAACCCTGACCACCTGTTCCAGTCGATCTTCTATTTCGGGGATGGTTATGGTTTTTGATTCAGGACCTATTTGGCGGGACACTTCCATATTTTCCAGTAATGCCCTTTCGAGTTGGGAAACATATAATTCACCTGATAACAAATTGTCTCCATCTATTTGTCCATACCCCTGAATGAAGCGAATAGTAATGCCCGGAAGATTTATTTTTTTTGTGTAGGAGTAAGTAAGAAATATATGTCCTGCAGCCGTTGGCTTAAACTCTAATGCCGAGCGGTGGCTCAGCAAAGCACCAGGATACAATTTACCCAGGATAGCAAAAAGATTTCGCTTTACAATATCCTCCGGACTATCTGTAAAATTGGGCGAGTATATACGGGAAGCGATCTTTCTCAGCTTACCTGCTTTTTCCAACCTGGATATCTGTTTGCTTAATTGGGCATTGCTGGAAGAAAATACTACCTCCTGGAGGTGAATTGGTAAAATATTTTTCATTCTTATATCAATTAGAGTCTAATTTAGATAATATTTTCCATTAAAATTTGAAAAAAGGGAAATTATTTCCATTATAAGGTACTAAAATCTAATTTGACAGAAATTTTCCACTAAGAAAATTGGATCACTTTCAATACGCGAAATATTTCCAGTAATTAATTGCTTTGAGCAAATATTCCAGTTGAGCAGTTCAAGTTTTCAGAAAATGAAGAAAAATAAACTCAACATTTAAACACATACAATTCTCCCATTCTGCTCCTTTGCATAACCATTTACTATTGCCGATTGTATTCCTTGTCTCATTGCTGTGTCAACGATGCTTCCAACCTTAGAAAATGAAAACAGTCTGACTGTTTCTCTTATCAAATCTTCTTTAGATAAACTGATCTGCTCTTTTAAAATCTGTTTTGCAGCATTGGCTATTTCTATAGGTGGTATATCATCTGCATTTCTTTTGTCTGAATCATTTACAGCAGAACGATAAATCATATACGCAGCAGGGTCTTGTTCTTGTTTCCAAAAGAAAATACTGTTTCCATGAACAGTCTCACGTAGCAGCATACCCGAAAATAAGCTTTCGAAATAGCTGCTTAATCTTGATCCGTTTCTGCTGATTCCCCAGGCTGATAACACTCTTTTACATAAGAGATTTTTACTAACTGGTGCCTCAACATCAAGCACTTTATTTATTTGGTCAATAAGACCAGCCAATAGCCCTCGGATATTCCTTCAGAGGTTTACCAATCGAAATTAACGGTGCCGTTCCGGAAACTCAAAATTTCTTTCTGTATTTCATCGAAGAACAGATACATACTTTTGCCTTTTAAAAAGATCATAGATGACGATCAAGGGTTACTCCAAGTTTTACGGGAAAATCATAAGTCTGCTTGTTATACATCTCTGCTCATAGTAGCAAAAGTGTATCAATAATATAACTGATTATTTTTAATTCAGATGAAGGGGAGCAATATGAACAAATGTTGGAGTACAGTGTAAATAGTAGATAATGAGATTGGAGGGGTCTTTTACAGTAATTCTATACAAGATGAAATACTAATAGGCATCACTTTATGATAAATCTCTATGTTTATAAGAAAGAAAATTTAGAAGAAGCATTATCTTCCGATATGGAATATTCAAAAAAATTATCAAGTTCATCATGACGAAATATTTGATTATTGGAGCCGGGCCTTGCGGATTAGCCATGGCGAAGGCTCTAAAATATGCTCAGATTGAATATGCTCAAATAGAAGCAGATACAGCATTGGGGGGGAACTGGTTTCATGGTGTATACAAAACTGTTTATACTGATGTATGCAAGGATGTGATGCAATACCCCGACCACCCTATGCCGGATAGTTTTCCTGACTTTTTATCACAATCAAACATGTTATGTTATCTCAATCAATATGCAGACGAGTTTGATTTAAAAATAAACATTCAATTCAACACCAGGGCAGTTTGGATCCAGGCTATTGAGGACAATTTTTGGAAGGTGCATTTTCACGATGGTTCACACCAAACTTACAAAGGGGTTATAATATGCAATGGACATCATTGGGATATGAATTTCCCTGAGTTGCCAGGGAATTTTACGGGCGAGTATATTCATTCCAAAGAATACAAAGAACCAGATCAGCTTAAAAATAAAAGAGTTCTAGTAATAGGCAGTGGAAATTCGGCTGCAGATATTGCTTGTGAAGCTGCAAGAGTTTCAACCTCGTCAGTCATGTGTTTTAGAGAATCTCCGTGGATTTTTCCAAAAACATTTATGGGAGTTCCCCTTGCAAGGATTAAATTAAGAAAAGGTCCAAAATTTTTGGACCCCCTGTTAGTGAGGCTATTAATAAAATTGACTTTTGGAAAACATTCCTCTTATGGATTAGCTAACCCAAATCATAAGCCTTTTGATAAACACCCAACAGTAAGTGAGGAGTTACCTTATTATTTAAAACATGGCAGGATTTTGATAAAAAAGAAAATTACCAAAATAGAAAATCAAACGGTTTGGTTCGATGATAATACATCCTTGGAATTTGATGTAATCGTAGCGGCAACTGGGTTTAAACTAAGTTTTCCTTTTTTGCCTAAGTCATTGGCACGTACGGAGGGTAAGAATCTCCTTAGCATAGGTCAATGTGTATACCCTGATTATAAAGGCCTGTTTTTCTTAGGATGGCAACAAGTTCGGGGCGGGATTGGTGCTTTGGCATCAGCATTTTCAAAAGTTATTATCGATCTAATCAGGATTGAAGAAGAATCTAACCTGCCTTCAGGAATGGTCTTAAAATTAATTAATAATAATAGTATCAGTACTACCCATCTCTATGGGTCCAAAGAAGTCTATCATTGGATAAGGAAGCATAATTATAAATCGCTGGTAAAGGCTTCAAAGAAATTGAAAAAAAAATATTTTCATTGCAATATTCCATCGGTCGAATTTAAGCCGGATCTAATAAATAATTGAAATAAATGCACAACATGAAGCTTATCAAGTAAGGAGAACCGAAGCTGTGTTTCGACTTTTTGTTTTTCAACTTTAGTCTTGAGCAGCACTTTAAAAAAATATCACTGTCCATTAAAAAAACTTTAGATCAATTCAACCAAATGGATTATCAGGATCGGATAAGACAACCATCTCTAGGAATAAATTCAAAAGTAAAATGAACCGGCTTTTTCCATTACCAATTTATACTTTCCTAAAAATCGCATTTAAACATGGGGGCATCTCGTTTAAAGGTTTAAGGAATTTGCCGCCGTGGCTGGTGAAAACGATACTGTTTGAGCCCTTGCGTTGGATAGAACTGACATACAATAAAAAGATTAATCAACATACCATCTCAATGGATCCAGTATTTATTCTGGGTTTTTATCGAAGCGGCACTTCATATATGCACCAATTTTTGACACAAGACGACCGCTTTGGCTACCATACCAATTTTCAAATGATCCTGCCTGAAATAATGTTAAGTAGTGAAAAGATCTTGTCGCCAATTTTCGATTTCATTTGCCGCCTTTTTAAACTTCAGGATCCGGTTCATAGACAACAAATGTCTTTTCGGTTTCCCGGTGAAGAGGATGCCGCGATGACAACTGGTTTAAACTGCAAAGGAACGCAATGGGGCTATTTCTTCCCTAAAATTATGATGAACCATTTCCGTAAATATGTCCTGTTTAAAAACATACCCGAGTCTGAGATCAGGGAATGGAGAAGGGATTTCATTTTTTTACTCAAGAAAATCTCATTGGCTAACCGGGGCAAACAACTTGTTTTGAAAAGCCCTCCGAATACTGCCAGGATAAAACTTCTACTTTCCTTATTTCCAAAGGCAAAATTTATTTTTATTCACCGCAATCCTTACGGGGTTTATGCTTCCAATAAACAATTTTGGAATGTTACAAATAGGATTTATGCTTTAGGCAACACTACATCTGTTGACAATAATTCGATCATCCTAGAAACTTATGCCGGAATAATGCATCGTTATTTATCGGACAAAAAGTTGATACCGGATGGACAACTAATAGAAATTGCGTACGAGGAATTAACTCAAAGACCGATGGATACCATACGCAAAATATACGAAACGCTCAATTTTGATGATTTTAGCTATTGTGAAGCTACAATGAAAAAGTATGCGGAAAGCCAAGGGAGTTACCAGCAGCTAAAACATGAATTGCCTGTAAATGAAAGGGAAGTAGTAGCTGACAAATTAGAACCCTTTATTAAGCAGTGGGACTACCTGTAATGTTTTGCTCCTTGATATGTGCAGCCAACGCAGCGACGGTTTGGTATTCAAAGATATTTTCCACACTAACTTTATATCCGTGCATATTGGCCTTGGCAACTATGTGAATGCTTTGGATAGAGGCACCGCCCAGGTCAAAAAAGTTATCATAAATTCCAATCCGCTCGACCCCGAGAATATTTTGCCAAATTTGCACCATTATTTGTTCTTCCTCATTCCGTGGTGGGGCAACGTATCCCGATGGCTGACGGATGTCATCCGGTGGTGGCAACGACTTCCTGTCAATTTTTCCATTTGATGTGAGGGGTAAGCAATCCATGATGACAAAGAAAGAAGGAATCATATAGTCTGGTAACTTCTTTCCAAAAAATTCCCTCAATGCGGCGGCATCAGGCGCAGTTTCATGCTTTGCAACAAAATAGGCTACTAATCTTTTGTCACCGGTAGCCTCTGTGCGGGTTATAACGATGCCATCATTTACAGATGGATGCTGCAGCAATACAGAGGTAATTTCACCCAATTCCATACGATGCCCCTGAATTTTTACTTGGTCATCATTGCGCCCAAGCAGCTCGATAGAATAATCAGGTAAGTACCTGGCCAGGTCTCCTGTTTTATATAATTTGTAACCGCTCTCAGAATTGAAGATATTATTAATGAATTTTTCACTTGTCAATCCCGGATTATTAAGATACCCCCTCGCCAGGCCTGCTCCCGCAATAAAGAGCTCGCCGGTTACACCAACAGGAACAGTTTGAAGATAACGATCCAATACATAAATCTGCGCATTGGCAATAGGATTCCCAATGGTAACCGGAGCCTCGCCTTTTTGTACTTGGCTAATAGAACACCATACAGTTGTCTCAGTGGGACCATAGACATTCCACAGGCTGCCAACCCTTTCCAAAAGTTGGTTGGCCATTTTTTTGGTCAGTACGTCGCCTCCGCATAGTGCTGTAAGACCTGATTTTCCTACCCAGCCAATATCGAGCAATAACTGCCAGGTAGCGGGTGTGGCCTGTAAAATATTTATATCATGGCGATCAATTGCTTCTGCAAGCAATAAAGGATTGTTAGTCATTTCTTCGTCCGCTATCACCACCGTCGCTCCTGCCACTAATGGCAGAAATAATTCCAGGGTAGAGGGATCAAAAGAGATCGAGGCCAAAGCCAGCACTACCGAGCTTTCGTTCATGCCGGGGCTCTTTTCCATTGATAAAAGGAAATTCAGCAGGGAGGAATGATTCACCATAACCCCTTTAGGCTCTCCCGTAGAACCTGAAGTGTAAATAATGTACGCAAGATTGTTAGAGTTGACAAACTGCCGGGGCAGACTGGAATCAATTTCGGCAGAAAAGTTTTCATCATTTAGATTGATAGTAAGTCCTGTAAATTCATCCAGTGGCCCCGAATCCATATTCGTTAGTAATATCTTCGCGTCTGCATCGTTCAAAATAAATTGTATGCGACCCGGCGGTGATGAAATATGAATCGGTACATAAGCTCCACCGGCTTTCAGGACACCTAACAGTGCTTCAATAGTTCTTTCAGATTTTTTGATCATAACACCAACACGCTTTTCAGGCCCGATCCCTAAATTTCGCAGATGCTTTGCAAGCTCATTTGCACGCAAGTTTAGTTCTCTGTATGTCAACTGCTTTTGGCCGTAAATAACAGCGATTGCATCTGGCGCTTTTTCCACTTGTTCTTCGATCATCGTGTGTATGCATTTTCCCTGCGGAAAAGCAATCGTAGTCTGGTTAAGGCCAAAAACAATATGACGCAACTCTTCGCCGGTAAGCAATTGCAAGGCCGATATCTGGCTGTCAGGTTCTGTTAAAGCGTGTTGCAGGAGCATTTGATAAGCGCCAAACATTCTTGTGATAGTAACACGGTCAAAGAGATCCGAATTATATTCCACTATGGCTTCATACTGTTCCTCCCTCCTGGAAACAATCAACGTAAGATCAAATTGAGACAAGCCCCGGTCAAATTCAATAAAAGTTGTTTCAATACCCGGAATTTCCAACTTCGGCATTGGCGAATTTTGAAGATTAAAAACTACCTGGAAAAGAGGCGGACGGTTAAGGTCGCGTGTTGGCTTTAATTCTTCAACAAGCTTCTCGTAGGGTAAATCCTGGTGTGCGTAAGCTTCCAGGGACACCTTGCGAACCTGCCTGAGTAATTCACGAAAATCTGGATTGTTATTAAGGCTTGCACGAATGACAACCGTATTGATGAATACACCAATCAGGTTTTCCACTTCCGCGTGATTACGATTAGCAATGGGGATGCCGACCAGGATGTCATCCTGCCCGGTATATCTATGAAGCAAGATGTAAAATGCCGTGAGCAAAGTCATAAACAAGGTAGCGTCTTCTTGCTTGCTTATTGCCTCAAGGGCTTTGGTTTGGCTTTTAGAAATAATAAAACGATGCGTACCTCCGGTGAATGTCTGCTTGGGGACCCGGGGCCGATCAACCGGCAACTCGAGAATAGGAATTTCACCATTTAATTGTTGCTTCCAGTAAGAAACAGATGACTGCAGCAGCTGTTCCTGTTTTTCGCTTTTTTGCCAATGCGTATAGTCAAAGTATTGGATAGGCAGAATGGGTAATTTAGGAACTGTTCCTGTGGTGTTGGCTTCGTAAAAAATCATTAGCTCGTTCAGTAAAACGCCTAATGACCACCCATCTGCAACAGTGTGGTGAGCAACGAGAAGTAAGAAATGTTTGTCATTGCCTGCTTTGTATAACCTGAGGCGAATCAACAGTGTCTGAAACAAATCAAAAGGTTGTAACACTTCGTGCTCTGCCAAATGACGGGCTTCTGTTTCCTGGCCTTTTTCATCAATTGCTTTTAACTCTGCGACAGGGATGTTAATCCGGGCTTCGTCAAAAATTTCGGGAAGAGGAATTCCGGTATCAAAAGAAAAGCGTGTTCGGAGAATTTCGTGACGTTCCAGTATTTGATTTGCACTCTTGCTCATCGCGTCGGTGTCAAGATTTCCTTTTAGCTGAAGAAAGACTGACAGGTTATTGACTGCCGTGCCACGATCCAAGAGCTCAAGAAACAAATAGGCTTGTTGCGCGTAGGAGATTTTAATAGCACTATTTACAGGACGGCGTGGAATAATGGAGTCCACATTTGGAACTTGCTCTACTTGCAGCCATTTTTCCAATAATGCTTGTTTCGCCGGAGATAATGCCATTTTAATAATAATTAGTTTTTCACTGCCAGAATTTTTTGAGCCTCCTCTTCAGTCATTTCACCAACCTGCTTTAGCATTTCAGCCTGTAACAGCTCTGCAAGCCTTTGAATGGTAAAAGCCTGGAAAGCATCCCGGGGATCAATGCGTATGCCGAAGGTCTTTTGCGCCAAGCCCAATATCTGCGCAGCAAGCACTGAATCTCCACCTAGCTCAAAAAAGGAATCATAGATACCAACGCGATCAATGTGTAGCGTTTTTCGCCATAAATCTGCCATTTTTTTCTCGATTTCATTTCGCGGCGCAACGTATTCCTGCTGCAATCCCGGGCGTGAATAGAGGTGGGTAACATAGGTATTTCCGCCCACTTCGGAGAGGAAGGACATATTCGCAGCTGTTGGGTATAATTCAATTAGATTTTTTAAGTCAAAAGGTAAAACCATAACCTGGGGGGTAGGTTCATCGAGAAGTTTCTCAAGTATTTCCAGGCCATCGTTCACTTTTATCGTTTTAATAAGGTGTTCCGTAAAAGCATTTTCTTTCGTTAATTTTTCAGTTGCCGCAGCTGCCAGCCCAATTTCGGCCCATGGCCCCCAATTAATGCTAATTGCCGGAAGACCCAGGCTGCGCCGATAATGGGCCATCGCATCGAGGAACGAACAGGCGGCTGCATAATTCCCCTGGCCCGGAGACCCAAGCACAGATACAGCAGAAGAATAGAGAACAAAGAAATCCAAGGGTAGGTGTAAACTGGCACGATGAAGATTCCAGGTGCCATCTACTTTTGGTGCCATTGCATTTTTCATCCGCACGCTGTCAAGATTAAGAATAGAGCAATCGTCCAATACTCCCGCCGCGTGGATTACTCCTCGCAATACCGGCATATTTTTCCTTATGTTTTCAAAAACATTTTCTAATTGAGAGCGATTGCTCACATCAGCTTGTTCTATGACCACTTCAACCCCTTGCTGCCGTATCTGATTTACAATAGTTATCGCTGCAAAGCCTGGATCATTCCTCCCTATTAATACCAGGTGTTTGGCTCCACGTTTTGTCATCCATTTTGCGGTTTCGAGGCCCAATGCTCCAAGGCCACCTGTAACCAGGTAAGTGCCATCGTGGCGTAATGATACCGGTACATTTGAGGATGCTGAAAGTGTCAGAGAAGAAAGCCGGGGAACGTAGCGAAGGCCAGAACGCAGGGCAACCTGGTCTTCGTTATCGTCTATCGAAATTTGTCTTAAAAGGAGTGGAATAGTTTCACTATCAAGCTGGATAGGATCAAGGTCTAAGCGCATGCATTTAAAATCCGGAAACTCGAAGCTTATCACTTTTCCGAAGCCCCATAAAACAGACTGTTCTACTGATATTTGTTCACCAGCTTTGACTGCCTGGGCGCCTCTTGTTATCAACCATAACAGGGGTAATCCGATGATGCGTCTGGCCAAGGCTTTTACAAGAGCTAATACGCTGTCACAGGCAGATATTGATGCATTATCAAGGGCAGGATTCGAAGCCACAGATGAAGTTGTAAGACTCCAAAGATGTATGACGCCATATAAAGAGGTTATTTCTACGAGGCGTTCATCTATAATTTTTTGAAGGCCGGCCTCATTATCTAAACCATCCAGGCTTTTAATAGTTTCAGCGTAAGGCAAAAGGTGACAGGTGTCGCCTGACAGCTCCAATTGATTCGCCAGGCTTTCGGCTAAGCCACTATCATCTGCGAAAATTAACCAATGCTTTGTTTCGCTTAAGGTTTCATTTGGAGTAGATGTTACCTCCTGAATCCGCCAGAGCATGTCATACAACCAGGTTTCCTGCTGAAGTAAAGGAATACGGGAATATCTGTTGATTTTTTGAAGGCGAAAGCCGATGAACTCAGCAATAATCCGGTCGTTTTCGTCTAAAAGCCTTATATCTGCAATAATGCTGTTTCCAGATGGAATGGGTTCAGATTGAACTGTTACATGGCTCCATACAACCCGCCCGGGACGGGAAAAGAGGCGGATAGATCTGCAAGCGGCCGGTAAGTAAAGACCCTCTTCAAATGAAATGTTTTGAGTTGCAGCTATAACTTGGAGACAGGCGTCCAATAACGCTGGATGTAGTTGATAGCCGGCAGTATCAATTCGCAATGACTCAGGTAAGCTGACCAGAGCTAAAGCTTCATTATCTTTATTCCAAACCTGTTGAATGGCGCGAAAGGCCGGGCCATATTCTACTCTATGTAATTGTAAAGTTTTATAAAATTCTTCTCCGCTCTGCTGAACGGAAAGGTCTTGTCGAATAACCTCCGGTGAAGTTTCCATTGATGAGGATAAATAATCAGCAATACTCCGCTCTATAAAATAGACAGAAGCATACATCTTCCAGTTTTCATTCGTCTCGCCTCGTCCATAAATGCTGAATAAAAAACTTCCTTCTTCAGCGGGTGATAATAAGGCCTGGAGGGAATTTGGTTTTTCACTTTGTAAAATCATTCTCTCCTTAAACACGAAGTTAGAAAGGAGATGCGATTTACTTAACCCTGCTTCCTCAGCTGATTGCAAGGCCATCTCAATATAAGCGGCGGCGGGGAATACGATCTCATCTTCAACCTTATGATCTGCAAGAAGACGCAGCATTTCATCGCTGACAGTTGTTTGCCATATAAAAGTTGAGGGTGAATTGGCAACTGTGATCCAGTCGCCGAGCAGGGGGTGAACATCTTTACCCCTGGACCAGTCGAAATCTCGGGTAGGTTTAGAGCCAATTTGTTTCATATCCAACCAATAATGTTGGCGTTGCCAGGGGATTTGCGGAAGCTGAACATGCTTACCAACTTTCGGATATAACCTGTCCCATAAAATCGAAAACCCATCTGTATAAAGCGCTCCCAAAGCTTCATACAGCACTTTGTGCTCCCCCTCTCCTCTGCGTAGCGAAGCAAGCAACTTTATTTTGCCATTTGCAGACGCTAATGTTTGTTGAATGGAACTTAGCAAAACGGGATGCGGACTAATCTCAATGAAGACCGAATATCCATCTTTAAACAGTTGGCTTATCGTATCGGAAAACAAAACCGGTTTCCTCAGGTTATCCATCCAATAAGTCGCATTGAAATTGAGTTCATTAGCCAGAGAGCCGGAAACGGTTGAATAAATAGGAATTTTTGCAGGTTTGGTTTTTAATCCATCCAGCATTTTCAGCAAGTCATCCCGCAGCTCATCCATTTGAAAACTATGGGAGGCAACATCAACATTTACAAGGCGGCAAAAGAGATTACGGCGTTCTAAATCATCTATAACCTCGTTGATTTTTGAAGACTCCCCGGACAATATGATTGATGTCGGACTGTTGACTGCGGCTATGCCAATACTATCCTGATATGGCCGTAATAACTCTTCGGCTTCAGGTGCCGACAGATCGGTCACCATCATTTTCCCTTTTCCACGCAACCGTCTTAAAAGGCGGCTGCGGCAGCAAACAATCTGTATAGCGTCTTCTAAGGTGAGAATACCCGCAATATATGCAGCAGCTATTTCACCCAAACTATGCCCAATTACTGCATCAGGTGTGATTCCCCAGGATTGAAATAATGCAGAAAGGGCAACCTGTATCGCAAACAGGCACGGTTGCACCACATCAATTTCATCCAACTTTGAAATAGATTCATCGGAACATAAAGTATCCATTAAAGACCAGTGAAAGCTTACCCCAATAACCTTACTAATTCGCTTAATCTCTTCAAGGAAAATTGGTTCCTGTGCGAGAAGTTCCCTCCCCATGCCAAGCCACTGGCCACCCTGGCCGGGAAAAACGAACACCAGTTTTCGACGCTGCTTACCGGGCTCATTCATAGGTGAATGGTTGGCTTGCTGCCCTGCCATGCTGAACGCTTGCAGTTTGTTACATAATTCTTCACGCGAATCCCCGGTTATTGCAAGACGATAGTAAAACTGGCTGCGTCTGTGGGCAGCAGCGGTACATATATCATTTGTTGCTACCGCCAAATCCGAAACAAGCATTTCACCAAATGCAACGGCAGTTGAATGTAGCGCTTCCAAACTATTTGCTGAAAGTGGAAGCAGATAGCAATTCGCCCTGACTGAATCACCCGACTCATAATCCATTTTTTCTTGGCCATGAGAATCCGCTTCACGTATTATCATGTGCACATTAGTTCCACCAAAGCCAAACGAGCTTACCCCTGCAAGGGCCGCCCCAGAAACTGCCGGCCACGGTGTCAACTCATTATTCACCCGCAGATTAAGATCTTCAAAAGAAATATGAGGATTAGGTGAATGATAATGAAGGTTTGGAGGTATCATCCGATGCTTCAGACTCAGAATCACTTTTAGCAGGCCAGCCATTCCCGCCGCAGCTTCGAGGTGGCCGATATTGGTTTCTACTGATCCGATTGAACAAGGGCTATTTTCACGATTGTTGCCAACAACGGCTCCAAGGGCTTTCATCTCCATAGCATCACCGAGCAATGTTCCGGTTCCATGTGCTTCTACATATTGAACGAGGGCCGGCTCAATGCCCGCGGCCATGTACGCCTCCCGCAACATTGCCTCCTGTGCTTCAGGATTAGGTGCCATTAATCCGTTGGTGCGGCCATCCTGGCTAATGGCACTCCCCATAATCACAGCATTTATATTGTCTCCATCGGCCAGTGCAGACGAGAGTGGCTTGAGCACAATTACACCACAGCCCTCCCCACGTACATATCCATTGGCACTGCTGTCAAATGTTTTACATCTGCCATCAGGAGCCATTACCCCGGCTTTAGTGAAAGCGATTGACGGTGCCGGTGACAAGATGAGATTTACTCCACCAGCAAACGCCATTTGGCACTCGC
This sequence comes from Chitinophagales bacterium, assembly GCA_038251675.1. Lineage (GTDB taxonomy): Bacteria > Bacteroidota > Bacteroidia > Chitinophagales > Chitinophagaceae > Ginsengibacter. The sequence goes on from JBBSBD010000075.1 coordinate 13,327, forward strand.
CATTTCTCAGGCTTTGACATGCCAGGTGTACTGCCGATAGCGAGGATGAACAGGCTGTATCAACAGCAATACTTGGTCCATGCAGATCGAAAAAATAAGAAATTCTATTAGCCGCAATGGATAGTGCGCTACCTGTACCTGAGTGACTTGTAACAATATCCGGATCATTATACTGAAATGTGCTGTACTCATTCCCTGAGATACCGATGAATACACCGGTTTTTGTACCAGAGAGCTGCTTCATTGTTTGATCCGCATCATCCATAGCTTCATAGGACAACTCCAACAACAGCCTTTGTTGAGGATCCATGTATTTAGCTTCAACAGGTGAAATGCCAAAAAAGAAAGGATCAAACTCATCAATCTTATTAAGAAAGCCGCCCCATTTTGAAAATAATTTACCTGCAATGGCAGGGTCAGGATCATAATACGCCTTCTTATCCCATCGGTCAGGTGGTACTTCTGAAATTGCGTCAACTCCGTCATGAAGTAATTGCCAAAAAGATTGCGGGTCGTCGGCCCCCGGAAAGCAGCATGACATACCAATTATCGCAATGGGTTCTGTCACGGCATCTTTGAATGGAGTTGATCCGGTGCCTGTTGCACTGTTTTCTTCATCTCCCGCCAGGTGACGGGAAAGCGCAGAAATATTTGGATACTCGTACGCCAGGGTCGGTGAGAGCCTGCGGCCAAGCAACTCTTCCAGTTCTCCCGAAAGGGTTACAGCATTGAGAGATGATAACCCATAGTTCGCAAAAGGTTCAAGAATATCAATTGAGGCCGGCGTTTGCTGCAATAGCTCCGCCAGATAGTTGATGAGCCATTCCTGTATTTCTTTTTTGCTTCCCACCTATTATGTCCTTTGGTAAAGGTTTTGAATCTACTTCTGAGGCTGCTTTCCACCAATTTGCATTTTCCAGAATGCACTCATACCTGGCCGCCGGTCAGGTGTAGCTTGAGAATTATCAGATGCCGCACCATTCCACACAAGGGGATAAGCCTCCACGGGAGGTATGTCGTTCATAGGTTCCGGAGTTCGTACGCCAAGGAGTGCTTTCTCAATAAAAGGTGCCAACTCTGTTTGCTTTGCCTTTTCCCTTACGGCCTCCCTTTCTTTGAATTGTGGCAGCACCTGGGCGGCGAAAAGCTCCAGTGATTCGCAGATATGTTCATGGCGATAATTGCCGCATTGTTGTAAGAGTATGAGCTGGTCCACGCCGGCTTCTTCCAAAGCGCTGAAATTCCTGATAAGATTTTCAGGATTTCCGATCCCTCCCATGCCCGCCTTTTTTCGCTCAAGTTCCACTTTCTGATTGGCAGATGCCGGTTTGGCTTTAAAATTTCCCCACAAGTCAGTTTCTCCTGGAAAATGGATACCGTCACGCCAATAGTGGCCTAATCCGTGTGCAAAAAATTGAGCCCCCTCTTCGCCCCTCAAAATTGCCGTTTCACAATCATTATGGCACAAAAATCCGGTAAGCATAGCCACATTTGGATTTACAGTTTGTGCAATTGGGTTGCACTCCTTTTTGAACGCTTCGTAGTACTCATCCACCCAAAATTTGGCCTCTTCTGCATTGACAAATGCAAATGTCAGCGCTCCCAAACCCAAACTTGCGGACAACTTCACGCTATCTCGGTTTGAACAGGCAGCCCACACCGGTGGATGCGGCTTCTGTAAAGGTTTAGGAACTATATTTCTGTGTGGCATGGAAAAATACTTTCCCTGAAATCCGGGGTAAGGATTCATGGACATCATTTTCGCGGTTTCACCTAACGCTTCAGCCCACATTGGCCGCTTGTCAACAAAGTCAACCCCAAAGCCCTCAAGTTCCATTCGGGAGCCTGATTCACCTGTACCCCACTCTACACGCCCTCCACTGAGAATATCAAGTGTAGCAATGCGTTCGGCGGTTCTTACGGGGTGGTTGATTTTTGGTGACATCACGACAATGCCATATCCTAAACGGATATTTTTTGTTCGTTGGCTGCAGGCAGCAAGAAAAATTTCAGGGGCAGAGGAGTGGCAATATTCTTCAAGAAAATGATGTTCCTGCACCCATACATTATCAATGCCCAGCCGGTCTGCTAATTCAACCTGTTCCAAGGCTTCCCGGAATAGCCTCGCTTCGTCTCCCTCCCTCCACGGGCGTGGTAATTGTAAATCTATGAATATCCCAAATTTCATATTGACGCGATTTGTTTTAAAGCACCATCCAGGTAAATCTTCTTACATAAAAAGTGTCTTATCTTACCACTTGTGGTTCTGGGTATGCTTCCGAAGGGAACTAATTTTACATCGGACACAAAAAGGCCGTGATGCCCGGAAACAAAAGCACGGATCGCTTTCACAACATCACCTAAATTACCTGGGTAGTTGCGCTCAGTTTCAGCCATCACAATTAGGGATTCGCTCCCGGTATTGTTCACTGAAAAAACTGCACAGCCTCCCGGCACTATAGCCCGAGAAGATTCTTCCACTGTTCTTTCTATGTCGTGTGGATAGTGGTTTTTGCCATCAATAATTATCAGGTCTTTCAGACGGCCTGTAATGTATAGCTCGTTATTATGAAGAAATCCAAGATCCCCGGTACGTAAGAATGCACGTTCTTCACTCTCTGGAAAATTGGCTCCAAAGGCGGATGCTGTCGTGGCCGGATTGTTCCAATAACCGCTTGTAACACTTGGCCCGGTAACCCAGATTTCTCCTATTTCATCTGAAGCACATAATCCTGGCGTTTCCGGGTTCACAATTCTTATCTCTTGTTCGCAAGGGCTTTTGCCGCAACTAACAATTGTTTGGGTAAGCGAAGTTGCCTCCCGTGAAAAAATTGCCATATTTTGCTCGATTCCTGAAAGCATTATATTTTGCGTCACTGGCACTTTTCCTTTGGCAGAGCTCGTAACCATTAATGTTGACTCTGCAAGGCCATATCCAGAAATAAACGACTCCCGTCGAAATCCACAGGGGGCAAAGTAATCTGTAAATTGATTCAATGTCCTGTAATTAACAGGCTCCGCTCCGTTAAATGCTACTTCCCAACTAACAAGATCAAGCTGCTCTCTTTGCTCCGGGTTAACCTTCCTGACACAAAGATCGTAAGCAAAATTGGGGGCTCCGCTGGTGGTGGCCTGGTACCGGGTGATTGCCTGAAGCCAACGGACTGGCCGTTGCAAAAACATTTGATGAGACATCAGCGTCGAGGTAAATCCCGTATAAAGGGCTTGCAATATACCGCCTATCAGCCCCATATCATGATAAGGTGGCAACCAAAAAACGGTCTTACTTTTATCTGTCAATCCCATAAAATCCTCAATGGTTGCAAGGTTATGCAACAGATTATTATGGCTTACCATTATACCTTTTGGTGAGGAGGTAGAGCCTGATGAATATTGAAGGAAGGCTATGTCGTTCCTGGCAATTTTATGGCGCTGCCATTTGTCAGCCCAATCATCTAAATCATTCTCATCCGTTACAAGCAATTTCATGTTAGCAAATCCGGCGCTGAATTCATTTCGGGATACTATTGTGTTGCAAAGCAAAGAGGTCATCAGCGCCGCGGATGGTTGCGCATCATTAGCGATACGAAAAATTATCGGCAGGCTTTTCTCTATTCTTGCCGGGTGAGGCGGGTAAGCAGGGATTGCTATGACCTTTGCATACAAGCAGCCGAAATAAGCAGCAATGAAATCCAAACCTGCAGGAAAAAGTAAGAGAGCCCTGTCACCCGGTTTTGTGCAGGCCTGGAGCCTTGCGGCAATGGAACGTGCCCGTTGGTCAAGTGATTTGTAGGTAATACAAACTTCATCATATTCCCCATCCCTCAGAAACCTATACAATAGTTTATCGGGTTGATTCTCGGCGCGAGAAATCAAAATATCGACCAGGGAAGTTACGCCATGCTGCATAAAAGGGGGAATAGTTTCAAAAGATAAGAATAAAAAACTATGGGACAAAAAATAAACACACCTGTTTATTATGTGGTCGCGACAGAAAAAACGTTGACGTTCGGGGCCTTAAAATGAAAAATTAGCTGCAAAAACTTTAGTGCAGGGAGGATATTTTGCCGGCAAACGCATGTATATGTCTAACCGTAAACTTTGCAGGATTTTTGGACTACAATGATTATATTTATTAAAAGTTACACTGGCTGCCTGTTCGCACAAAACAATTCAACGTGGACAATTACCGTAAAAAATCTTCCGGGAAAAATGTGAATAAAGGGTTGCCAGATTACTATATCACTCCATCTCATGACTTTACCAAATACACAAAGGATTGCGCAGAAAAATATTGGAACAAGGAAGATAAGTTTGATTGGAGCCAATCTATTGAAAATAACCTGAAAGAGAACCTGGAGAAGTTAAGCCTGCAGGAATTTTCGAAGGTTGTATTTATGACTTTGCCAATGATAAAAAAAAATCTTGAATGCAAAATAGAACAGCTTCAGCGGGATCAATTTCCATGGGAAGAAGACGCTTTAAAAGATGTCGCGGAATGCATTTTCTCCGATAGTGCGACCATTAACCAGGCTTTATTAATTCAATTACCATTAAAGATTTTACGAACATCCTGTTCAAAAATAAAAGATGACCTGGACATTCTCCGGGGAGAGTTGCTTGACTTGCGGGAACAGCAGCGGCTTGGGTTTTTTAGAAATGGAGCAGTGGTGAAACACCTTGAAACAGATGGTGAACGATATACCCAGATGGTGGAATTAACCCGGTTGACTGAAGAGGGAAATCAGCTGCGAAAAGAATATCGACAACAGACAGCAAAATACAAAGCTGAAGCAAAGCAATTGCAAATAAAAATCAGCAACGAATTTATGGCTATGATACCGAAGCTGCTGACCGACCTGGAAGACGCAAAACACCTGCTTGAGCGGATAATTCAGAACAACTACCTTCCCACAGATACAAAGGACGTATCGAGGTTGAAGGATTTAATTTTGAAACGACAGCTTCGCGGGCTTAAAGATATTGCCAACCATGCACTGGTAGTGGAGCAAAGCGCCATTGCTCCCTTAACGATGGGCATTATTCATTATAAACGGCACCGGGAAATACAGGAAGCAATGACTACATTCATAAATGATGAAGCCAAGCATTCGGCCACTTTCCGGCGTTTTTTGGTGGAAAAGTTAGGCGCAAAAGAATATATTTCACCTATACTTATTAAGGGTGCAAACCGCTATATGTGGCTTGCCCGCTTTATGCCTGGCACAGGTTTATTTCTCGCTGTAATCGTGGAAGCAATAGGAGCTGCATATCTCGAGTTTTTTGGCAATGAAAAATACATGCCGGATAAATTGTTTTGCTGTATTTGTAAAACGATTTCAGTGCAGGACGAATCCAGGCACATGGATTTGTGTGTTGCCATGTACAACGAGCTTTTTCGGAAAGGCAGTAGCGTGGAACGATTTAGCAACAACATGGCTTTAAAAAAAATGATGAAGGCTGTATATAGTGACAAAACAGAGGATCATCATTTAATCCAGGCCTTCAGGGCCTTTGGGGTAGAATCGGAAATTTTATACCAGCACATCTTTAACCGCCTCAGCCAACAGTTGGCGAGAATAAGTCTGTATATAGAGCCAGAAAAACTCCTTGGCTTTATAGGACGCAATTAAATAGAGCGAATCCTGATAAATATGCGTAGCAACACAAATATGATAATTGAGAGCCTAGGGGTTTACCTACCGGAAGATTCATATTCCAGTGCTGATGTGATTCAGGGTTGTACAAAACAAATTCGTTTTCCTCTTGAAAAAGTCTCTGGTATTAAGAGCAGACGCATGGCGGGAAAGAATGAGTTCTCTATAGATTTAGCCATGAAGGCCATCACAGACTGCCTGAAAAAGTCCCAATATCGCCCAGCCGATATTGACTTGTTGATTTGCTGCAATATCTCCAGGTACGACCGACCGCAATCACTTTCATTCGAGCCTTGCACCGCCATTAAACTAAGGAAACATTTTGGATTTGAAAATGCAATGGCGTTTGACCTCACAAATGCCTGCGCAGGCATGTTTACAGGTATATACCTTGTAAATGCTTTGCTGGAAACAGGGGCAGCACGCCGCGGATTGGTAGTAAGTGGCGAGTACATTACGCACCTCACGACAACGGCTCAAAAAGAAATCGAGAGCTTCATGGACCAACGCCTTGCCTGCTTGACACTTGGCGATGCCGGGGCCGCGCTGATACTGGAAAAAGGTCCCGATAACCAGGCAGGCTTCCAGGAAATTCAAATCAAAACTCTTGGGCGCTATAGTTCCTATTGCATTGGCAAAGTGACAGCAGCAGGTGAGTGGTCCATGTACACTGATTCTGTTAACCTCACCGATGCGGCTATAAAATTTGGAGCAAAAAATGCATTGACGGTACTCGAATCTGCCGGATGGCCGCCTGGTAAATTTGATCACCTGGTGATGCACCAAACCTCTTCCATGACATTGAACAGTGCAAAGCTGGAAATTAACCGTTTGCTTAACAGCCAGGTTTGTCACGATGGCAACACAATCAACAACCTGGAAGAGCGTGGAAATACAGCTTCAACCTCTCATTTTGTTGCCATCTCAGATTATATCCATAATAATAAAATTCAACCGGGAGACAAAGCCGTTTTTATCATCGCCGCTTCCGGCCTCACTATTGGCACTGCACTATACGTGTTCGATGATCTTCCAACACGGCTGCGCCAAACAAAATCTGAGAGTAAGCCGGACACTGGGAAGTCTGCAGATAAATTTCGTGATATAGGTAATAGTATTGTGTCACCAGGTATCAGAGTTGAAAGTGTGGGAACAATGTCCCCGGATTCGATTAAAGGGAGGGATTCTGTGGAATTGCTTTACGAGGCAGCGATAAATTGCCTGGAAAAGTCCCGCTATTCATTCGATGATATTGACCTGTTAATATACACAGGTGTTTATCGCAGCGACTATCTTATGGAACCTGCTATTGCAGCGTTACTTGCCGGAAAACTGGAAATTAGTTCAACTGTTTCGATGCCGGAAAATAAAAGAACACTGGCCTTTGATATTTTTAATGGTTCAATTGGATTTATGAATGCCTGTTACGTTGCACAGCAAATGATAGCGGCAGGAACTTGCAAAACGGCAATGATTGTTGCTTCGGAAATTGAAAATAATGCTACCCTATTCCCGGAGAAATTAATAGGGGTGTGCGAAACCGCTTCTGCATTAATCGTTGATGCTCATCCACTGAGAGATAAAGGCTTCTCCCAAATTCTTTTTAATTACCAGGACGCGTATCTTGATGCCTATACCGCCAGCAGTTTTACATCGGCATCAAGGATCTGTTTAGATATCGAAAAGCACGCGGATCTTGAGCAAAAATATATTGTCTGTATTCTGCATCTTGTTGAAGATATTTTAAGAAAAGAAGGATTGGAGCTCATTAGCATTAACGTTGTTTTTCCCCCGCAAATATCATCCGGTTTTATTGCAGAATTGAGTAAGCAACTAAATCTTCCCGTGGAAAAATTTGTAAATGCAGTGGGAGAAGGCGCAGATTTATTTTCTTCTTCTCTCCCTTATGGCATTGAATGCGCCTATAATAAAAACCTGGTGAAACCCGGGGATATAGGGCTGATGATTACTGTTGGTTCCGGGATACAGGCGGGGTGTGCTATTTATAAATTTTGATTTCAATAAAATATTTGTAAGGTGATAGATAAATCTAAACTTCCGCCGGGCCCGAAGGGGCAAGCTCCGTTAAGAAATTTATTTAGCTTTCGGCGGGATAGCCTTTCATTTTTAAAAAAAATAGCAGGAGAGTATGGTGATATCGTTTATTTTAAAATGGGGCCGCTCCGCCTCGTACTCCTCAATCATCCTGATTTTATTAAAGAAGTTTTATCGGTACAACATAGCAATTTTGTAAAGGGACGCCCGTTGGAAATGGCCAAGAAACTGCTGGGAGAAGGACTATTGACAAGCGAAGGAGAATTTCATAAACGCCAATCACGCATCATTCAGCCCGCTTTTCATGGTAAGATGATGAATGCTTATGCACCTGCCATGACAGAATATTCGGGTCGCCTGATGAATAGCTGGAGAGATGGAATGAAGGTGGACATGATGGAAGAGATGGTGAGAATGAGCACAGGCATCGCGGGAAAGACGATGTTCAATATGGATATAGCAGAAGAGGCTCCGGAGATTAATGATGCACTCAAATCAATCATGACTCTTTTTGGGCGGATCACTTTGCCTTTCGCGGAATTATTGCTCAACCTTCCTCTTCCGGGCACCATTCGTTTTTTTAAAGCTAAAGCGCGCCTGGATGACATTATCTACAGAATAATTGACGAACGCCGGCGCAGCAAATTAAAAAATGGGGATTTACTCTCATTGCTCCTGGAGGCACAAGAGGAAACAGGCAGCGATAGTGTTATTACCAATCAGCAAATACGGGATGAAGCACTTACTCTTTTTCTTACGGCATTCGATACAACTTCTCTTGCCCTCACGTGGACATGGTACCTGCTTTCGCAACATCCCGCGGTTGAAGCTGAATTACATAATGAGCTTGATAAAGTATTGGGCGGCAGGATACCCACCATGGAAGATTTCCCCCAATTAACATATACCAGGATGGTATTTACTGAAGCAATGAGGATGTATCCGCCTATTTATATAATTGCCAGGCAGGCAATTGACGACTTTTTCATCGGCAACTACACAGTACCGGCAGGCACCATTATTTTAATAAGCCCTTATCTCATACATCACGATGCCCGCTTTCATCCTGAACCTGAACAATTTAATCCTTCTTTGTGGGCAGAGCGTGCAACCCTTCAAAATTCGCGGTACGATTATCTGCCGTTTAGCGCAGGCCCGCGCTCATGCATTGGTCAGCAATATGCCTGGCTGGAAGGGATACTTGTGCTTGCATCCATTGCACAGTCCTGGCGTTTAAAACTGGTGCCCGGTCATCGTGTTGAACTTCAACAACTCATAAACCTACGTCCCAAATATAGTATGATGATGGAGGTAATCCCTAGAAAATAAAGAGAAATATTCAACAAGCTTAGATTCCGATATCCTAAGTTTTAATCTGTCCCACTCGGACGCATTTGCACTTTACGCAGTCGCTTTGCTGCAGAAAATTGGTATTGACATCGAACGTATACGCCATGATTTGCTATCGGGCAAATTGCCCGAAGGTTCTTTTCACGGGCTGGATCAGTGCTATTGGATGGGATTTATAAAACAAATTGGATGAGGCATTCTTTAAATATTTTTTTCAGAAAACTTTTTATTAATACAGCCAGGAACAATTGGTATAAGTAACTTCCTGTTAATTGGATCCAGTATTTTCCAACACAGATTTTCCCTTATCATACATTACATATTCATTAGTTACAACTGTAGAATAGGATAATCTATTCTTTTTTCATTACAAAAAGAAATTGGCACTTCACTACCGGGCTTAGAAAAAATAAACCTGATTTTATCTTTTAACCGTCCCTTTCTTGCTAAATTATTTGAAATATCTGCATATCCCTGAAGCATCAGGTTAAATGGATTGTATGAATTTATGTTATGGGTAACACCATAATCGGCTTTAATTGTTTCTTTTTTATACGTACCAAACAGATGATCAAAAATCATAAAAATGTCACCTAAGTTTTTATCGAGATATTCGGGATTACTGCCATGATGTACACGGTGGTTGGAAGGGGTATTAAAGATCCAATCAATCCCTCTCATCTTTCCTACTTTTTCGGTGTGGATCAGAAAATTCTGAATTGAAGAAATTGATTCATAAATAAGAACCATTTCAGGAGGAATTCCAATTATGCACATGGGAGCCCAGAAAAGAAAGCGATAACATATTTGAATACCATTAAGCCGAATCCCGACAGAAAAATTAAAATAGCGTGAGGTGTGATGTGTAACATGCCCCGCCCAGAAAAGTCGACTTTTATGGGACAGAAAGTGATATAAGTAATGAATAAAATCAAATAGAAATAACGCCGCAATCCATAAACCTACGGATCTTTCAGGCTTGAAAAATGCAAACAAATAAATAAATGAATAAAGGCCGAAGGTTATTCCTTTCATCAATAAAACCGTAAAAATCGTGCCCATGCCCAGAAAAATATTAGCAATCATATCTTTTATTTTTCCTTCTTCTGATTTATGGATAATAGTGAAAAAGAGTTCTACAAAAAAAATTGCTAAAATCAGGATAAAACCAAAAGTGTTTAAAGTTCTCATGGCAAAATTATTTTTATGTAAAAAAAATAATTTGTCTAATAGTTTAAACTGCTTTAGGGGTCAATTCAACATTTGTGAGCCATGAAAAATCAAAAACAAACTTGGCATTTAAAAAAAGAATTCAAGCGCTTTTTAGTTTTTAAGCAAAAGAATTGGAAAACCATTAAAGCTTCCTAAGGAAAATTCAATTATCGAAGTTTATAAAATTAAAGATGAGTATTATGGAAAAATAAGCTGGGCAAAAGATAACGATTAAAAAAAGACAATAATGGGTAAATGGAAAAATTAAAAACCCGAATAGTGGCAAAACTTATACTAGGCGAAGCCTAAATAAAGCCTGTTGAAGAGCTTGAAGTAAATGAAATATGGGCTTTTCGTTTTTTGGCATCAAAAGGAGTTTTAAAAAAGTATCTACTTATAAGGACCTCTTTCTTGCAAATCTCGTCGCACACGAATGAATTATAAATCATTCTCTCTTCACATATATAATTTTCAGCCCTGCCGCATCATGTTCCTTAAAAGCATTTGACGCTTACTCTTCAAAACTTTTAAAAAAATCTTACCACCGATATTGAAAAATTAATAGCATAATTCAATCCATTAGTCTAAATAAACATGGTCTTGAGTAAAAGTTAAGAACGGGCAAGAGTTAGAGGATGGTTCAAAAAAAAAATTTGAAAGTGTCTATCACACTGTCAATCAGTATTTATAAATTGATGATTGCCAATACTTTAAGTTGTCCCACGAGGATTCGAACCTCGACAAACAGAATCAAAATCTGTCGTACTACCTTTATACTATGGGACAATAGGAGTGCAAAAGTAAGGGTATGAAGTAAAATTTCAAAAAGTGATATGGCAGTAGTTTTAT
>JBBSBD010000076.1:0-24358 GCA_038251675.1 Chitinophagales bacterium
ACTTGAAACTAACAAAAAGCTTGAATGCGAACTCACGATAAGAGACGGAAAAATTGTGTATGATCTCAATGGTATTGCTAATCCGATTATAGTTCCTCAATCACCGCGGAATCGTAATCAACCTAAAAAGTAAATTTTGCAGATGGTATAGAATAAAGTGATAAATTAGCTTAATCTAAGGTTTTGAAGGATTTATGATATAATAACTATTACCTGTACACGTAATAAATCCTCTTACCGCAATAATTAAGTTACTCTTTGAAAAACTAACGATTGTTTCTGATTGCAAAATATATGAATGAGATTAATAACGCCTTATTGTAAATGCAACAACCTTCATTCCAGGCAACAGGCAAAGGACAATGAGAATTATCCTGATGCACCGGTGTATCATCTTTGTTATATGACTCTATTCAGACAATCTAAACAGATTTATTCTGACAGATAATATTTTACCGGCTTAGAAGATCATTTGAAACCGGCGATTGAAATATTAATACGAGTACCTAAATAATAAATTCATATAAAACAATCATTCAATGAAAAGTATTTTAAAACAATTAGTAGAAAGTAACAAAGAGCTTGAAAAATCGGAAGCAGCCAGGATACAGACAGAACTGGACAATCCCGAAACAAAAAAAGACCGCCGCGACTTCCTAAAGAAAACTGCTTTAGGAGGTATCACATTAGCGGGAATGATGAGCCTATCTATCGGAGATACAATCGCCCAAACTACCTCCAAAGTTAAACGTGATTCAAGCCCTTCGGATTTAAAAATCACCGATATGCGCTATGCATTAACTGGCGCCATGGGCGGCACCGCCATTATTCGTATTGATACCAACCAGGGCGTTTACGGGTTGGGCGAAGTGAGAGATGCCGCTGACCCTCGTTATGCGCTTGTACTAAAAGCTCACATTCTCGGACTAAATCCATGCAATGTGGAAATGATCTTCAAGATAATAAAGCAATTTGGAGGCCAAAGCAGGCAGGCAGGTGGTGTTTGTGCGGTAGAGATGGCGCTTTGGGACATTTGCGGAAAAGTATGGAATGTTCCCGCATGGCAATTATTAGGCGGCAGGTATCGTGATAAAATAAGATTATATGCTGATACTCCCGAAGCCGATTCTCCGGAAGAGCAATTGAAATTAATTAAATACCGTACCGAAGACCAGGGATACACCTGGCTTAAAATGGATCTTTCAATCGGCGAGCTCACAAAAATACCCGGCACACTTGTAAATCAGAAATACTGGGAAAGCCAGGGCGATCTCAAGCAATGGCAGGGCGGTTATATGTCTTATGCAAATACGCTTCATCCATTTACCCAAATACAAATAACAGATAAGGGCCTCGATGAATTAGGGAAAATTGTAGATAGAGTTCGCGGTATGGTAGGTTATGAAATTCCGCTTTCGACAGATCATTACGGTCACTTCGATTTAAACAATGGCATTCGCCTTGGCAGGGCATTGGAAAAATACAGGCTCGCCTGGATGGAAGATATTGTGTCGTGGGAGCTAACGGATCAATGGAAAACAATGTCTGATGCATTAGAAACCCCGATGCTTACAGGGGAAGATATTTATTTACTTAAAAACTTTAAGCCTTTGATTGATATCCATGCGGTGGACATCATTCATCCTGACCTTGCAACTTCCGGCGGACTTTTAGAAACAAAGCGGATCGGTGATTATGCAGAGGAACATGGAATCGCAATGGCGCTTCACCAGGCAGGTACGCCAATTTCATTTATGTCTGACGTGCATTGCGCAGCAGCGACTCAAAACTTCCTCGCTTGTGAGCACCACAACATTGATGTGCCATGGTGGGAAGGACTTGTGAAAACGACAGATGGGCAGCCGATGATTACAAAAGGATTCGCTAATGTACCACTAACTTCTCCCGGCCTGGGTGTTGTATTAAATGAAGATGAAGTGAAAAAACATTTGCATGGAAAGGATAAAAGTTTTTTTGCGCCAACTCCCGAATGGAACGAAAAACGTTCCCACGACAGGATATTCAGTTAAAAAAATCAGTGGATTGATTTGAAAATTTTCATCGATCATGAAAGATAACCGAAGAGACTTCATAAAAAAGAGCACTTCGCTTGCTGCAGTTATTTCCGCAGGTGGCTTTAGCGCATATTCTGAAGTGATAAAAAACAAGAACACTACCGGCAACCCATACCCGGTAAAAGAAGTGGAATGGCCCATTCCTGAAAGGCCCGACACTCCAAAATTGTGCATTGGTGTTTCCCGCGACGCCGATGTAAATGAAATGCGACAAACAAAGCAGATGGGTGCTGACTATGTGTTAATGGGCGGTCCCGAAATTCCATGGACAGTTTATGCGCTAAGAACAATCATGGATAGATTTAAAGCTGAAGGACTCACGGTCATCAACATGATGATCGGAGGCCATCCCAATACTATTTATGGACGCGAAGGGCGCGATGAAGAAATAAAAAAAATACAGGATTCACTCAAAGCCGCAGGAGAAGTGGGACTTCCTGTAGTTGAATACAATTTTTATGCGCATCGCCTTATGGAAGGCTATTATGAGGTAAAAGCAAGAGGTGGTGCCGTCAATACTGGTTTCGATTATGAACGTGGAAAAAATCTTCCAAATGATCCCAGCCTGGGGAAACCACAAACTGCTGAAATGCTTTGGAACAGCCTGAATTACTTTCTAAAAGCCGTAATTCCTGTTGCAGAGAAGGCAGGCGTAAGAATGGCGCTGCACCCAAACGATCCTCCTATTCCGGTTTCACATGGCCACGCTCAAATTATGGCGACTTTTAAAGATTGGAAGCGGATGCTCAGCATTATTGAAAGCCCTTCCAATGGGATGACTTTCGATTGTGGTGTATCCAGGGAATTGGGTGAAGATCCAGTAGAAGTTTTGCGCTATTTGGGGTCACGGGACCGGATCAATCACGTTCATTACCGAAACGTGCTTGTTGATAAGCCCTATGTAAAATACCAGGAAGTATTTCCTGATGAAGGGCAGGTAAATCTTTTTGCAGTAATGCGTGAACTTATTAAAATAAAGTACAACCACGGCCTTTATCCCGAGCATCCAAGAGCGATGGATTACGATAAAGAGCATCCGGGGGGAATAAAAAATCAATATCCGGGCGGTGGTGGCTATGCGGCACAGGCTTATAATTTTGCTTTTGCCCGTGCAATGAAACTGGCAGTATTGTCAATGTGATTTTCGCATTAAAAAAGAAATAAAAAGTGTAATTAGTATATGTTTTTAACAACCCGGCACGCTTTATTAATATGATAGGATAACACCTTAAAATGATATAATAATACTTGAATTTGAAGGTAAAAAAAATTGATTTTATCGTACTTTACCAACTGCTAAGTCAACAGTTTTTACTCCCATTTTTCAAGCTAAAAATCAAATCATTATGAAAGACAATCGCAGAGATTTCATTAAAAAAAGTGCCTCAGTAGCTGCATCTTTATCACTTGGTACAATAGGTGTGGCAGCGGCAACAGGTTCACATATACTCCACCCAAAAAAAGATATTTCTTCCGGAGACCCATCGAAGATCGATTATATAAAAGATGCGGGAATGAAAATGTGCCTTGCATATTTTGCAGGAAAAGAACCGCGAAAAATAGAGCTGGCAAAACAAATGGGTGTGTTTGGAGCTGTCGGTGGAATTAGCCCAAAAATGGTGGGAATGGATAATGCCAACAATTGGGAGTTTGATGTAATAAAAGCTGTTAAGGAATCGTGGGATAAAGAGGGATTGAAACTAACAGTAGTTGAAGGTCCACCATCACTAAATACAAAAACAAAACTCGGGCTTAATGGCAGGGATGAAGAGATTGCAAACTTCATCACTTTCATGAAAAATATTTCACAAGTGGGTATTAATACAGTTTGTTATAACTGGATGCCATTGATAAGCTGGGCCCGCAGCGATAAAGCTATGCCAGACAGGGGCGGCGCATTGGTAATGGGATTTGATGCCACTAAAATAGAAGGTGAAACAATAACTGAATACGGAACACTTACTCATGATCTCATGTGGAAGAACCTGGAATATTTTCTAAAGGCCGTTGTACCTGAAGCAGAGAAATACGGCATAAAATTATCTATGCACCCTGACGATCCGCCGGTTGATGCAATAAGAGGTGTTCCCCGCATCATGACATCGGTTGCTGCTTTCAAAAGATTGGTCGATATTTATCCAAGTCCGAATAACGGCATTACCTGGGATGGAACTTTTGGTGAAATGGGCGCAAAAGGGCAACAGGAAGATCTGCCTGCAGCCATTGAATATTTCGGCAAAAAAAATCTAATCACTTTTGTCCATTTCAGAAATGTACGGGGTTACAAGGAACACTTTAATGAAACATTTATTGATGATGGGCAAATGGACATGGCCAAACTAATGGAGATATTATATAATACAGGTTACAAAGGACCCATTCGTCCCGATCATGTACCAACAATGGCGGGTGATAGCAATAGTTTCCCGGGTTATAGCACGATTGGGACTTTATTTGCCATCGGCTATATGAGAGGCCTTATTGATGCGGCAAGGGGAACAACTTTAACAGCAAAGGTTTGATGAAAGATCTGATAAATTTTATAAATAGGCGATCGAATTTATTTGCAGGGCTGCAGACTCGTTAAAGTGCACAAATTCAAATTCAACTGTTCAATAGAATAAAAAAATAAAATCATAAATAAACACACATACAATCATGAATAAAAAATTAGTATTACTTGCAGCATTCACTTTTGCGATAGGCTTCACTCAAGCTCAACGCGTAGGATCTTCACCGGAATACATTAAGGCACTCACTGCAGATTGGAAAGGAGAACGCTTTGCTGATGGCCGTCCTAAAGTATCGGATGCAATATTGAAAAGGCTCAAACATGTGGCGATGGAGGAAGCATGGGGTTACCTGCGCAGCAAAGGTTTTAATAATCAATATGAAGGGGGCTGGCAAGTCATCAACCCGGATAGTCCAATGACAGGTCGTGTTGTAACTGCACAATATATGCCATCAAGGCCCGACTTGGTAAAACTGGTAAAGCAACAAGGTGTAAGCGAAGGCAGGGATTCATCTGGCGGAACAAACTCATGGCCCATCAATGTATTACAACCCGGCGATGTGTATGTTGCAGATGGCTATGAAAGAATTATTGACGGAACGCTTATAGGCTCTAATCTCGGAAATGCCATTTATGCAAATTCGCAGAACGGCGTTATTTTCAATGCCTCTGTGAGAGACATGGCCGGGTTGAAAGAAATTAAAGGGTTTAACGGATGGGTTAAAGGAGTGGATCCTTCCTATCTGCATGAAGAGATGCTGACTTCAATTAACACTCCTATTCGTGTTGGTCGCGCCATTGTATTGCCCGGCGATGTTGTGCTTGCCAATCAATACGGCACCATTTTCATACCTGCCAATTTTATTGACGAATTGGTAATCTCCTCTGAAGTCACGGCCTTGCGAGACCAGTTTGGCTTCCAGCGTTTGAAAGAAAAAAAATATTTAGCGGGGCAAATTGATAGCCGCTGGAGCGATGAAATTAGAAAAGACTTTGTGAACTGGATAAAGGCTTATCCCGATAAAGAATTGCCGATGACAAGGAAAGAATTGAATGAATTTCTTGATTCACATAAGTATAATGATTGATGAATTTTGGTTTTGGGTTTTATTGCAGGTCTGACCTTCTGTGCCGACCTAAACGAGCCGTCAGTACCGCAGGTCGGACGGCGGTCGCTAATTGATAATTGCAAAGACCTTTTATTTATGATAAAAAAATGAAGTTACCTCTTCTAAAAAAATCCGGTATTCCATTATTGCTGCTGTCATTTTTGGCAATCGGTGCTACAACTTTTGTAAATCCGCCGCAGGCAGAAATTACAAATGGATTGATACACGCCCGCCTATATCTGCCTGACGCAGACAATGGGTACTATAGAGGATCGAGGTTTGATTGGTCCGGTGTAATTCCTGATCTGGAATATGCTGGCCACACGTATTACGGCCAATGGTTTCCAAAATATGATCCGAGGCTTCACGATGCTATAATGGGGCCTGTAGAAGATTTTTATCCCATAGGATATAACGAGGCTAAGCCCGGAGAAAGTTTTTTGAAAATAGGAATTGGAATATTAGCAAGGCTTGACACATCGCGCTATTCAATCGTTCCGCCGTATGAAATTTTGAACGCCGGTACGTGGAAAGTAAAGACGAAGAAAAGTAAGGTAGAATTTGAGCAAACACTTACTGATAAAGATTATTCGTATCAATATAAAAAATCTGTTGAGTTGGTAAAAGGAAAAGCAGGAATGATTATATCGCATACGTTAAAAAATACCGGCGTTAAAACAATTGAGACTGATGTATACGATCATAATTTTTTTATGCTCGATAAGCAAACGACAGGACCAGGATTTACGATTACATTTCCTTTCAACCTTTCTGCGGAAGGCGGCAAGCCTGAACTCGCAGAAATACGAGACAATCAAATCGTTTTTATAAAAGAATTGGCAAGAAATGAACACGTATTTTATACATCTTTAAAAGGCTATGGAGATAGGGCAGAAGATTATGATATAAAAGTGGAGAATCAAAATACAGGCGCAGGAGCAAGAATTACCTGCGACAGGCCATTATCTAAAATGGTATTTTGGTCAGCGTCGACAACTGTATGTCCTGAACCTTATATTCATATTAAAGTAAATCCCGGCGAATCTTTTAGCTGGAAAATTTCTTATGAATATTATTCGCTTAAACCAACAGTAAAATAAATAATAAGTGAAGAGGCGCATAATACTTTATATAGCCGGATTTTTATTAGTGGCGCGTTGCCACAATTCCGAAACTTCTATTGAAACCGGCAAGGACTACCCGGTATATGGTGGAAATAAAGCAGGAAACCGGTATTCTCCATTGGATCAAATTAATTTGGATAATGTAAAAGACTTACAGATTGCATGGATGTACAATGCCGCAGAAGCCCCGGATACCGGTAGCTCAATGCCAAAATACCCAAGGGCCATTCAATGCCAGCCAATAGTCGTGGATGGTGTATTGTATGGAACCACCCCTGAACTTAAATTATTTGCACTTGAGGCCGGCACTGGCAAACAATTGTGGAAATTTGAACCTTCAAAAGACGGTAAGAGTTATAAAATGATAAATGTAAACAGGGGCGTCGCGTATTGGCAATCCGGCAGCGATAAGCGCATACTTTACAGTGGCGGCTCCACTTTATTTTGTGTGAACGCCGATAACGGAAGACTTGTTTCTTCCTTTGGAGAAAATGGAACTATTGATCTTCATGAAGGACTCGCGCCGGATTCTGATTATGACGTAAGCAAACTTTCTGTTTCCGCAAATACTCCCGGCATCGTTTATAAAAATCTTTTGATCATTGGTTCTGCTGTATCAGAATCAGGGGATGCCGCTCCCGGCAGTGTGAGAGCTTTCGATATTAAAACAGGCAAGCTGCAATGGATCTTTCATACAGTGCCTCACCCGGGAGAAGCAGGTTACAATACCTGGCCAAAAGATGCCTGGAAATCTATTGGCGCAGCTAACAATTGGAGCGGAATGAGCCTTGATGAAAAAAGAGGCGTTGTATATTTTGGAACCGGTTCTCCTGCATCCGATTTTTATGGAGGCAACCGCGAGGGAACGAACTTATTTTCTGACTGTGTGGTAGCGCTCGATGCAGCCTCGGGTAAACTGAAATGGTATTTTCAAACCACACATCATGATCTTTGGGATCGCGATCTTCCCTCCCCTCCTAACCTTGCCACGGTGAAGCATAACGGTAAAATGACAGACGTGGTGGTTCAATCTACAAAAGATGGAGTGGTGTATGTGCTTGACCGCGATAATGGCGTCTCAATTTTTCCTATTGAAGAAAGACCGGTGCCAACCAATGGTCTTCCCGGTGAACACCCCTGGCCCACGCAAAGATATCCTGTAAAGCCATTGCCTCTTTCCCACCAGGTATTTACAGAAGCGGATATCACAGATATTTCCCCGGAGTCGCACGCCTACGTATTGGAACAATATATGAAGTACCGGGCTGATAATAAATTTACGCCCCCGGATACAACCGGCACCATACTTTTCGGATTTAGCGGAGGGGCTGAATGGGGTGGTAATGCAACAAGCCCCGATGGAATCTTTTATCAAAACGCAAATGACGACCCGTGGATAACCATACTAACAGATACGGCAACAAGAAATAAAGAATTCACTTCTCTTTCTACAGGCAATGTTCTTTACATTACAAACTGTGCGGCCTGCCACGGCCAGGATAGAAAAGGCAGTGGTACAAATTTTCCGAATCTCGTTAACATCGGTAAAAAGCGAACTGCAAACCAGTTACAGGCAATATTAAAAACAGGAAGCGGAAGAATGCCTTCTTTTCAACGTCTTTCCGGCGGGGATCGCAACTCCATTGTAAATTATCTATTAAACATGCCACCCGGGGCGAGGGCACAGGCATTCAGTGAGCACAGCTCTGCTGCCGAAAATGAAGAACCTAAAAAACAATTTGGATTCAAGCCGGGATATGTGATCAAAACCTGGAAAAGATTAACCGACCAGGACGGCTACCCTGGAATTAAGCCGCCATGGGGAACGCTGAATGCAATTGATCTTAATACCGGAGATTATTTATGGCGGGTTCCGCTGGGCGAATATCCTGAGCTTGCCAAAAAAGGAATGCCTGTAACCGGAACCGAAAGTTATGGCGGACCTTTGGTAACAGCCGGAGGACTTGTGTTTATAGCCGGTACAAGAGATGAAAAAATAAGGGCTTTTGACAGAAAAACAGGAAAGATAATTTGGGAATATCGATTGCCTGCCGGTGGTTTCGCTACACCGATAACTTATGAAGTTGACGGCACCCAATATGTGGTAATTGCGGCGGGCGGGGCAAGAGGTTTAAAGGCCGGAGGAAATTATGTTGCTTTTACGTTGAAAGAAAAAAAATGATAAGATATTATATGCACCAATGTGCAAGACGATCATTAAATAATTGCCACGGCTTAGGTCAAAGTCATTTAGTTAAAAGTCGTGGCAACTGAATAACACTGAAAAATAATTTTGAAACCAAATAATTTACCATGAAAAAAATAACAAGATTTAGATTTTTATTGATAGCAGTTACATTACTTTCTGCGCCGATTTTACTAATGAATTGCAGCTCGTCAAAACCTGCAAAAAGTTCTATGATCAGTGCAGATTCGAAATGGTATGATGGTAAAGAATGGCTGAATGGATTACAGCTTACGCCGCATGAAAGTATTAATCAACAGGAATTTTCCAGGCAATATCACATAAATAATAAGTATTGGGATGAGGCCTTTAATTTTTTAAAGACACACAACCCAGCGGAAATGGCGCCAGGCACTTATATCATTGACTCGAACAATGTGTATGCCATCATCGCCGATTTGGATGCGCCTGTTAAAGAACAGGTAAAATGGGAAGCGCACAGAAATTTCAATGACCTCCAAATGATCCTGCAGGGAAAGGGAGGAATGGGAGTTGCTAAAGTCGCCTCTCCTAATGCTGTGGTGACAGTACCTTATGATGCTGCAAAAGACAACGAAAACTTTACAGTAAGCGGCGAAAATTATTATGACGCAGCGCCCGGAACTTTTTTTATTTTTTCTCCTAATGAAATGCACCGTCCCGCTTATAAAGTAGAGGGTTATAATCACATCAAAAAAATGGTGATTAAGGTGAGAGTTCCTAATTAACCGTCCAAGAGGATAACAACACTTTTGTGAACCCAAACAAAAAAGATTTTTACCATGACAGAAACGATTGCAAAAAAACGCTGGTACCGCCTCATTCCAATTGCTTTTATTACCTATAGCCTTGCATACCTCGACCGCGCTAATTTTGGTTTTGCTGCTGCCGGCGGAATGGCGAAAGACCTAAATATTACTGCAGCGACGTCATCACTTTTGGGGTCGCTTTTTTTCCTGGGATATTTTTTCTTCCAGATTCCCGGGGCACTGTACGCCGCAAATAAAAGTGCAAAAAAACTGATCTTCTGGTCATTGATATTGTGGGGTGGGCTTGCTATGGCAACGGGAATGATAAACAATATAAATGCGCTAATTGTCATACGCTTTATGCTCGGTGTAGTGGAGAGTGCCGTTATGCCTGCAATGCTTATATTGTTAAGCAGGTGGTTTACAAAATCTGAGCGCTCCAGGGCAAACACTTTTCTTATTCTCGGCAACCCGGTAACGATCTTGTGGATGTCAATCCTTTCCGGGTACCTGGTGCAATCATTAGGCTGGCGTTGGATGTTTATACTGGAGGGCCTGCCCGCAATTGTATGGGCATTTTTCTGGTGGTTCCTTGTAGATGATAAACCTAAGAATGCAAAATGGCTGGAAGAGGATCAAAAACTAAAGCTTGAACAAAAGCTTCTTGAGGAGCAGCAGGCGATTAAACCGGTAAAAAATTATGCAGTGGCTTTTAAGTCAAGGGTAGTCATTCTGCTATGCCTTCAATATGCTTTTTGGAGTATTGGGGTATACGGCTTCGTTATATGGCTGCCAGACATTATAAAAAAGGCCGGAAATTTAAGTATGGTTAACACAGGGTGGCTTTCATCCCTTCCGTATTTACTCGCTATAATTACGATGCTTACGGCTTCCTATTTTTCTGACAAAACGTTAAACAGGAAAATATATGTATGGCCGTTCTTATTGATCGGTGCCATTGCCTTTTACGGTTCCTATTTAGCAGGTACAACAAATTTCTGGCTGTCATTCATATTGCTCGTTATTGCAGGAGGCGCTATGTATGCACCTTATGGGCCATTCTTTGCAATTATTACGGAAGTATTGCCCAGTAATGTGGCGGGAGGTGCAATTGCTTTGATAAACAGCTTCGGAGCTTTGGGCTCCTTCTTCGGCGCGTACATTGTTGGTTACTTAAATGGTGCAACGGGCGGATTTGATGCTTCCTATATTTTTATGTCCGCATCACTTTTACTTTCAGCGATTATCACAATGATTGCAGTAAAAGGCTCCGGTAATGTTGCTGTAGAAAGTTCGCTGGCAGGCGTAGCTGATAAAAACATTGCCTCGAATATTCCACCGGCATAAATAATTTTTGACAATCAAAATCACCTTTTATGATTATAGATAACTTATCAAACGCAAAAAAATATTTCTGCATTCATCCGTTGTTTGCAAAAGCATTTGAATACATACTTTCACAAAATTTAGAAACTATTGAAGTAGGAAAGTATGAAATAGACGGAGATGAACTAAGAGCCATTGTTTCCAATAAGCATGGAATGACTGCATCAGAGTCTGCGGCTAAATTTGAATGCCATGATAAGCATATTGATATACAAATTTGCATAAAGGGGAAAGAACAATTAGGCTGGAAACCACGTGATACCTGCACCCAACAGAAAGGAGAATACAATCCTGAAAAAGATGTTGTGTTCTATAACGATGCACCGGATATGTATTTTCAATTAACCAATGGCCAGTTCGCCATCTTCTTCCCCGAAGATGTTCATGCACCAATGATCGGCGAAGGAGAGATTAAGAAGATGGTAGTAAAGGTGAGGATGTAATTGACAAATATTATTTCTAATAGCAATAATTTTCAAAAATCTTTCTCTTCCTGTTTATAACTTTCGGGTTCACAGCAAATTTTTCCTGGTTTGCAGAATTTTAAAAAAGTGTCTTTTTTCTTTAGATTAGCTTTGTACTGTCAAACAGAAGTTGCCTTCGATCAGGCGTATTATCACCATAAAATATCCAGGTCATGAAAAATTTAAAATGCTCTCTGTTGAAGCAAATCGCAGCACACGTCTTTCTTGTAACATTAATTTTTTCAGCGACATCTTGTAACGCACAATCTACACCTAAGCGATCATTGATGGCGCTTTCAAAAGCCAATCATACATTGGCGATTGTAGATCCAACTACCTTAAAGATTATTGCCCGCATTCCTGTTGGTGAAGATCCACACGAGTTGGTTGCCTCTACAGATGGAAAGACTGCTTACGTCTGTATTTATGGAGGTGGCAGCTTGCATGAAATAAATGTAATTGATCTTGTTGGACAAAAGCCTTTAACCAACATTGATACAAGGCCGCTCTTTGGCCCCCATGATATAACATTTGTAAATGGCAAGGCATGGTTTACTGCAGAAGGTTCCAAAGCTGTGGGTCGCTACGATCCCGCAACCGGCAAACTTGACTGGAGCATGGGCACGGGCCAGGACAGGACACACATGATCTACGTAAGTGCCGATGCAAAAAAAATCTACACAACCAATGTTTCTTCCGGAACAGTGAGTATACTTATTGACACGCTGATCCAGCCCGGACAATTTGCGCCACCTAATGCTAAGCCGCGTGAGGAGTGGATGCAAACTGTTGTTCCGACGGCAAGAGGTTCAGAGGGGTTTGATGTATCGCCAGATGGTAGTGAGTTATGGACTGCGTCCAGTGATGATGGAACTATTGCGATCATTGATCTTACAGCAAAAAAAGAATCTGCGAAAATTGATGCAAAGGTTAATGGCGCTAACCGCGTAAAGTTTACGCCAGATGGCAAGCAGGTATTTATTTCGAGTCTTCAATCCGGTGAGTTAACCATTTACGATGCAACATCACGCAAAGAAGTAAAGCGATTAAAACTTGGCAAAGGCGCAGCAGGTATCTTGATGGACCCTGAAGCTTCACGTGCATTTGTTGCCTGTTCCGCTGATAATTATGTGGCGATTATAGATCTCAAAACTTTAGAAGTTACCGGCCATCTCGATGTGGGTGGAGTACCGGATGGCCTTGCATGGGCGGTGCAAGAGTAGTTGCTTAAATTAATAATTTTTCCGGACTGTTGATACTGACAAATGATAGATAACATTGGCACAATAGGGTGCGTACTTTTAATGTTTACGTTTTTACTTCACATTTATTTACCTTATAAAATACTTGACAAAGATGCTAACCGGGCATTGTTAGAGCACTTTTACCTTTTTACAAAAATGTACCTGAAGACCTTAAAGGATTGAAGATTTTTGTGAACCTGCTTTATGCCGTTTCTATTATATTGATAATTATTTTTTTGGTTGTTGTAAATATTCACTAATTCTAAAATTTAGAGATACGGGCGGGCGGCAGGAATCTATGCATTCTAAAAATAGCGGGGAGGTTTCTTTATTACTTCGCTACAGGTTTCATTGAAACGATCTTATCAACTATGAACTCGCTGTATCCTCTCCAGGGAATGGCTCCCTTATACTCTTTATAGTGAAGGTCGAAATAATCGCCGCTGTTATTCATGAGTATATTGGCAATGCTGTCACTCACTACCGAAAATTCAAATTCATAAGACTGAATGCTGCCTGCCGATTTGGAACGAAATCCTGATTGTATAAGTTTGCCCTCATACGTTTTAAAAATATTACCTTTTTTTACCAGGTAATTCAGTTCTCCTGATTTCACTCCTTCACCAAATACAAAAAAATATTTCCACCAAAAGATTATAGCCAACGCAGCAATGCCGATGATTAGCGCCCACCTCAGGAATTTTTTAACCCCGCTTGTTCTTTTTTTTGGTTGCGGCTCGTTCATACTTTGCTTTAAAAAATAAGTTAAGACCAAATGTAGGATTTCTTTGTGAGCATTTGTGACCGTTTATTTGCCTGGTCATTCATCAATGTTTTTACCTATTGTTCATCTGTGATGGTAAGTAATCCAACATTGAAAAGACAGCCCACCCGGTAATCACAAAACTATTTAGGCGATACCGAAAGCTAAAATAATGTAAATGCGACAGGCGCAAGAAACAGGCGTCAAAGAATACAGCGTCTGAAATATGCTGCTATGTAAAGCTGATTTTTTTGGCATTTTTCTGCGCTTTCAATGCAAGCTCAGTTGCCAGGAAACAGTGTTGCTGCATCATAGCTGTTTCAGTACGGTTGATAACATCGTTTACGAATAATTCGCCGAAAGGAAGTGGTCCGTCCTTACAATCGATGAATTGTGTTTTTTTATTATCTACCAGGTACAAATGATCTCCGCCTTTAGGCCCGGCAATATCAACATTCTTGCGCACTTCAATATAACCATCTGTCCCCAATATGGTAAGACGCCCATCGCCCCATGAATCCAGGCCGTCAGGGGTAAACCAATCCAGGCGGATATAACCCGCACCACGGTCACCCCTGATCATGACGTCACCAAAATCCTCAAATTCAGGGTATTGAGAATGGTTTACGTTGGCAACCTGTGAAGCTACAATATCAGCACTCGTTGAGCCCGTAAAGAAAAGGAACTGGTCGAATTGGTGTGAACCAATATCAGTAATGATACCGCCAAAATATTTGCGGTCGAAAAACCAGTACGGGCGGCTTGTAAGACTTATGCGGTGAGGCCCCAGCCCAATCGTCTGGATCACTTTACCAATAGCGCCGGCCTTTACGAGTTCTCCTGCCTTCACGGTTGCACGGTTTTCGAGACGCTCGCTGAACATTATGGAATAGATCTTCCTGGTTTCCTTTTGTACCCTTCGCACCTCTGCCAATTGTTCCAAAGTGGTAATGCCGGGTTTGTCAACTAAATAATCTTTGCCATGTTTCATTACTTCTATTCCCAGGGGTGCACGCTCTACCGGTATGGCTGAGCTGAGAATAAGCTGAATGGAATTATCTTCCAGAATTTCTTTTTTATCAGCAGCCAGTTTTGCCTGTGGATATTTTTTGGAGAAAGCGGCTGCAAGATCAGGTTCTTTGGCATAAAAGGAAACGAGCCGCCCGCCTCCCCTTATTACCGCGTCCGTCATTCCATAAATATGGCCATGATTGATGTTGATTACAGAAAACCTGATTCGCGGCTGATCCCGAAATCCGGCTAAAGTCTTCTTTGGAAGTGCCGATAATAATGCCATACCTGTTGCGGCAGTTGCTGTGTCTTTAATGAACCTTCGTCTGTCAAATGGATTTTTCAATGTGTATCTTATTTAGATGAATAAACCGGGAGAGTTTACTATATGCTTATGTTGATCGAATCGTACCTTAAAAGTAAAAAAATGTTTTTGTAAAAAACTTTACAATCTTTATTGGGGTGCATTATGATCTTTAAATAATGAACAATTTTACCGCGAACGCGGCGCAGGATATTCTTCCCTCATTTTATTAATCTATAAAATTAATCAGAGGATATCTTGCCAATGATAAAAAAGAAGACACGATATGATTGTTTCGTCGCTTGTCGTGAGACCAGATTCGCACGAAGAATGGCTTCGGCTTGCGAAAGAAGGCAGCTTATAGAGGCCCGGGTTTATAATAAAAATGTGATTGAAAAAAATTATTCCTGGTTAGATACTTTGATCAATAATATCTGCAAACTTTTTTAAATCCTGAGGCTCATATTTATTCTCGATCGTATGCAAATCACCAAGGTACTTCATGCCTAAATAATTTGCTGTTGCTTTAAATGGCCACCAGAAATCTTCACCCAAATTATCACCGACTGATGAAGTGAGCACCGCCATGTTTTTAGTTCTTAGCTTTCTGCCAAGGTCTTTTTCATTATCAAGCAAGTCAGTAATCCTGTCGAAAAATACTTTCATAATGCCACTCATTGAATACCAATAAACAGGTGTAGCAAAAATTAAAGTATCATAGCCATCTATAATTTTACGCATAAGCGGGATAAAATCATCATCGGCCTTTGTATGCCGGTAGTAGTAATAAACTATGTTGAAATCATTCAGGTCAATAAGTTCGAATACGGTGAATGATCGCAACAGGTCAACTGCTTTGCGGGTTTGCCCATCATGCGCAGAACTGCCAATTATAACTACTTTTTTCACTTAAAATTTTTGAAAAATACTTTAACGTTCCGAAACTATTTGTTCTATCATAATAAACCTGGCTGTATCGGTAAAATAATTTGCCGGATATCATAGATATTCTTTCATCATTTTACTAATCTATAAAATTAATCGGGAGATATCTTGCCCATTGTAAAAAAGAAGACATTTTATGATTGTTTGCTGTTGGTCTGAAGAACAGATAGCCACTTTCACGAGTGGCTGGCTTGGCTTACTAAAGAAGGCAGTACTTACGGAGGCCTAACCGGGAGATTGGAAAGTTATCGGTCGCTTACAGTGAATGCCTTTAGTTATATAAGCAATATTTGTTGCCAGCAGTTTTATATTTGTTTCTTTAAATATTGAATGACCTGACCATATAGCCCATTTACAATACTAAATATTGAATGCTCTACATCAATGTTTGGTCCAAGTTTACTTGTCCAGCTTCCATTTTCAAGTTGTCTTGCAGCATGTGTTGGCCATGCTCCACTCGCAAAAACCGCAACCTTAGTGAATCCATCCTCAAAATCACCATTTTCACATCTCTCGTAGCCTAAAAATTCATAAAGGTTGATATAGGCTTCAACTGTATAATCTCTTGGAACTTCATTTGGCCAGTAATAATTTCCAAATGGATCAGGCTCGTACCAACGAGTATTATCAGAAGCCGCCCAAGCAATGCAATTATAATTAATATCTACATGGCTAGTTTGAATAAATGGATCCGCTGAAGTATTAGGGAATTCATCAAGAACGATCATGCTAAATAATATTATTTTCTTCCGCCCAATGAATCCAATCACTTCTCATTGATTCGACATCTCCGGCATGTTCTGGAGGAACAGGGTTAACACCAGTGATTTTATTTAAGGTTATGAACCAATGATTATTATTATTCTGTAAATCTTCAATTAATAAAGGCAGAATTCGTTCTCCCAATTGTAAAATAGTTAAGTGTGCTGGATGATTAGTTGTCAAAAAAATATTAGAGCTAAATTTTGTTTCTTCAAGCCACAAATATTTTAAAGATTCAAAGTATTCCTTTAAAGAATTTTGATAAACATCCCTTAGATATGAACTTGTAGAAATAAAGTATTCAAAAGAAGCTTGTTTATTTAACTCAACTATCTCCGCTTCTTTTGTTACGGAATGGGAAGGTGATTGAAATAATTCCAATGTTGACATAAAATTTATTTAAATAAATGTTTGCATTCTTCAGTGACCAAATCTTCAAAGATTCTATTTTTCAAAACTCGGAGATTATTAAATCTATCAGTTAAAGAATCAGTAGCTTTTATACGGTCATCCTGGAATACATCAATATCGATTAAAAATGGAATTCTACCACTCTTTTGTTGCTCAAAAGTTTGAGATATTACAGCTTTGCTTAAATTATCATCAGCAGGAATTTGCATCTGTAAGAAATACTTTTCAAATTTTTTAGGAAGTCCAGCAGGTACTGGAGGTAAATATTTAATGTAATTCTCAAATGCTTGATTTTCGAAAGGTAAATCAATACGATTTATATATCTTAAACCAATTCTCGTTATTGATAAAGGTTTTGCTAATTCAATATACTTTTGAAGATAGTTAAATGCTGCGGCCGAAAATTCTTCCCAATTTGAATATGGTCTAAGCATATTAAAGCTATAACCATCTAATCTGAACTGAATCTTTCGATTTCCCTGAATATTTGAAAAGATATATCCTAACAAATTAGTTGTTTTACCAATTTGTCCAGCTCCCTGCCTACTGTCAATTCTAACATTTACATTCTGTCTTTTGTTTGATATTGGGAATTCTTTTAGTTCTGTTTTTGCAAATTGCTCAAAAGTAGAAGGATTAACGATTATTGTATTGCTGACTTTTACGTCAAATACAGCTTCTACAATCGGGGCGTTGGGATAAGTCATGTTTTTTGTCTGCTGAAATTTACGCAATATAATGATAAAAAGAGCTTTTTAAGTTCGCTTTTAAGCTATAACACGGTGTTGAAAAAATTGCAGGAATAATTAATATATGACACAATCACCACAAATTTGATTTTTATATTTTTCCTTATAATTCTCCGGTTAACAGCAAATTTTTTATTGTTTGTATCATTTAAAAAATTTGCCTTTCTCTATAAAATAAGTTTGTGCCATCAAACAAAAAATATATGAAAAAGGTATTTACAATTTTATTGATACAAAGTATCATCATAGTTCACGGCTTTGCACAAGCACCACAAACTTCGGTTTCAGGAAACGTTGTTGGTGATAAAAATAAACCCGTTGAGGTTGCAACCATTTCTTTAATGAAAGCAGCAGATTCTTCAGTAGCAAAATTATCGGTGACTGATAAGGGCGGAAAGTTTTCCTTTCAAAATATTCCGTTAGGAAGTTATTATATAAATGCATCCGCCATCAACTTTGCCAAGCTTAATTCAACTGTGTTTGAACTAAACAGTACCTCACCCACAAAAGATGTTGACGCAATCGTGTTGCAGCCGGAAATAAAAACATTGAGCGCTGTAACTGTATCATTAAAGAAGCCGCTGATAGAACAAAAGATTGAACGGATGGTGGTAAATGTAGATGCATCGGTTACCAATGTAGGTTCCCTTATCCGTGGTTCGTGTCTCACGAAACACCTCTTATAAAATTTCAAATATATTTTTTAAAAAGCCGAAGTCATCTATTCCGGTTTCGTAAAACCTCACCGATGAGTAATAATAATCTAAATCATTTTTTGACAATTGCCATTTGCCACTCACCGGATTAAAGTGAATATAATTTAATTTTTGCTTCGCTATTTCTTTATTGTATATCTCAATTCCCAAAGAATCTCTTTGCCATATTTCATGACTTTTATTTAGTGCAGCCACCTCATATAGTTTTGACTTACCAATAGTTTTTAAATGACGCAAAAAAATATGGGCCGTGTATTTCAATAAACTTCCTTTCGGTGTTTCTTTTCCATTCATTCCATCCTGTGACCATATCAAATGAATATGGTTAGGCATAATTATAGATGCATACACGCTAATTAATTTATCATCCGATAATTTTTTTAAAGAATTTATAATTACTTTCTTGTTTTCTTCAGGTTCCAATAAATGAAGCCAGTCATGAATAGTTGCAGTCCAGAAATATATTTTGTTTAACTCAGTGTAAGATTTTCTAATTTGTGTATTCACTAAATAAATATAATAAAAAAGTGTTTCGTGAGACACGAACCACGGAATTTGGGGGTAATGGAAATAGCAAAAAGTTGATTAATGATTTTGTTAAATCGATGCAACAATATGGAATAAAAGTAACTGTACAATAATGAAAAACCATTTAATAAAGTTGGTACTATTAAATATACTTATCGCAATCGTTCTTTATTTTATATTTCTGTATAGTGCATTTTTGTCTGGCTTTGGTTCAAACAGCAGTTATTTATATAAAGAAGAAAGAATGTTTATTGGATTTGTAATTTTGCATTTTCTCCTTAATCTTTTTTTGCTTTACAAGTATAATAGATTGAACGGGATTTATACTTCTGTTTCAATAATACTAATAGCTATCTATTACCTGGTCCAAGCTTGGCAGTTTGGATATTTTATATAAACTGCTGTAAAATAAATATTGTTGTAAAAAATGAAGTGTGCGAAAACGCTACGCACGTGTCGAAAAGTCACATAAAAAAATTATCCACATTTTTATTTTTTATTGAGCCATTGCAGAGGATAACGTACCCCCCTGCCCACTGAGTAATCTACAAATAAAAAAAACACGGCCCTTATCCGTGGTTCGTGTCTCACGAAACACCTCTTATAAAATTTCAAATATATTTTTTAAAAAGCCGAAGTCATCTATTCCGGTTTCGTAAAACCTCGCCGATGAGTAATAATAATCTAAATCATTTTTTGACAATTGCCATTTGCCACTCACCGGACCTGCCTGCCGATAGGCAAGTTAAAGTGAGTATAATTTAATTTTTGCTTCGCTATTTCTTTATTGTATATCTCAATTCCCAAAGAATCTCTTTGCCATATTTCATGACTTTTATTTAGTGAAGTGTAAGATTTTCTAATTTGTGTATTCACTAAATAAATATAATAGAAAAGTGTTTCGTGAGATACGAACCACGGAATCTGGGGCAAGATCACACGAACATGCAAGCCGACCTCCCGAGCATGCAAGCCGACCTCCCGAGCATGCAAGCCGACCTCCCGAGCATGCAAGCCGTCCTCTTGAGCATGTAAGCCGACCTCCCGAGCATGTAAGTCGACCTCCCGAGCATGTAAGCCGACCTCTTGAGCATGTAAGCCGACCTTCCGAGCATGTAAGCCGACCTCTTGAGCATGTAAGCCGACCTTCCGAGCATGCAAGCCGACCTTCCGAGCATGCAAGCCGACCTCCTTCGGTTTTACATCGACCTTTTTCGGATTTGCTTCGGTCTTTTTAGTATGCATAAGGGTGAACGTATTCAACTTACTCTGCCTGTGTCCCTCACCCGACATTCTTTAAGCATAATTTATCTATATAGCAGGGTAACATTTTACATTCATCCTTGCCTGTGTTATAAAATCTGCAAGCTTGCGACCCGCTGTCCGCACATCTGTGACTACGAACATTTGCATGGCTTACGTTAAATTGTGCTCTCGCTACAAACTGATGTTGGTGATGCCAGGCTGCAAAACCATCAGCAAGGCTTGTTCGGTTTTTCGGGAACATCAATATCAGCGGAAATAAACAGTGTAATAATGAATTTAAAATTCCTTAAAATAGCTGCATTGTTCGTCACAGCAATACTTTCTGTGTCGGGTCTTTTTGCCCAGTACGATTTTAGTACGGACTACTTTAAGATTCACATCAACAACAAGGGCTGGATTACCAGTATGAAGAATATAACTGTTCGGCCAAATCGTGAGTTCAGCCCTGCAGATAAGCCATCGCCATTGTTGTCTCTTTACGACAGCAAAAAAGAAATTTATTATCAACCCACCAAAGCGAAATATAAAGAAGACAGCAAAGCCCTGGTGCTTCAGTATCCTAACGGATCGGTGGCTGAAATATCCATAGCACCTCGAAAAAAATATTTTAAACTAACCCTTCATTCTCTTTCGCCACGCAACGGAATTGATGTAGTTCAATGGGGAAGTTATCATACCAATATCACCAATCTTTTAGGGGAAATAATCGGTGTTGCCCGCGATACAAGTGAGGCATTGAATTACGCCATTGGTATGCTCGCCTTAAACGATAATACTCTAAGTGGAATAGCTGAAACAATTGGTGACGCAGCCCCGTTTCAATACATTATTCATACGCCCGACGCGAAGCGTTTTCCCCTACCCGACAGTTTGCATGAAGGGCAGGTCTTCACACTTGGTGGCAATGGAATCAGTGATGTTGCTTTCTATTCGCACAAAGAACCGTGGTACAGAATTATGTACGGCAATGCTGCATTGGTGGACAAGAAAGGAAGGATATCCATCGCCTGTCAATCAAGAGACAGGACTTTTGAGAGAGAGATTTATTACTCGCTCATTCCAACAATGCCCGCCAACTTGCCAAACCACCTGCAAGTGCAACCGTTGCCGGGTGTGGACTACATCGGTTCTTCTATTGCATTATGGGGCAGCCCCGACAGTACTGCATTGCTGGATGTTGTTCAAAATATTGTATTGTCAGAAAAACTTCCATATCCAACCATCAATGGAAAATGGGTCAAGGATCCTGCTGCTTATGTTCCGGACGCTATTACCAGCGGCAAATTGTACGATAGCGTTATCTCTTATACTTCAAGGCTGGGTTTTAAAACCATAAGTTTATATGACCAGGGTTTTCTAAGACCCGATCGCGGTAACAGTGGTTATATTGATGGAAAGGATTTTGAGAAGAAGCCAATTAAATTATCAGGTGGTAATGTTTCGAATAAAGAGTTTGCAGATATGGCCGCTAACTATGGCATTACAATAGGAAGGACCACGATCACTAACGCTTTGGCGCCCGGCACCTTGGATGCCAGCCCTGTTCCCAGTGACAGTTTGTGTTATCAACAAAGACGTTTATTGGTTAGGAGTATCAATCCATCAGACACGATCATTTTTGTGGATAGCCCTTCGCATCTTGAAGAGATTGCCAGTTGGGAAGGGCATTGTGAAAACTTAAATATGATAAAAATTGGAAAGGAACTTATTCATTACCTGGGCGTTTCTAACGCCAGGCCATATAGGCTGTTGAATGTAAAACGTGGATACTGGGAGACTACCCCATCGGGCCATGTGGCCGGAGATACAATTTATAAACTCCAGGTTACGGTTAACTATGGCTATGACGGGCTTATTCCAAATATGCAGTTACAGGATAAAATAGCGGAGTATTATGCTGATGTATGTGCTATCAACGGCCTGCGGTATTACGATTTTGATGGCCAGGAGTTTTTATTCAATAATGGGCATGGCTATTATTCGGCCAAACGTTTTTTTCGTAAAATGTTTGAAAGAGCGGCGACGTTGGGCATCTCGTCCATCCGGTTTACCGGGGCCACTTTGTCCGAAGGTTCATGGCATTATCAAAGCATCTGGAATGTTGGTGGCGGAAAAAATTTGTACGATGTTGATACCCGTGAATGGGGCAGTACCACGAGCCAGGGAAAAGATCTAAGAGATGTAACTTATGCTAACTATTTCCCCGTTGGAATGGGAGGAAATTTTCCTATTACCGCCGGTTCAAAAGCCGGGGATTATGAGCATATACAGGCAATTTCTGCAGGTGTTGGAACAACGTACAGCCTGACGCTAAATCAGAAGGACGTTGAAAGCTGCCCACAAAAAGATGCCATTTTTAAAGTGATAAGAACATGGGAAGATGCAAGAGCTGCTAATGCTTTTCCGCGATGGATAAAAACAGCGTTGGCAGATGCTTCGCTGTCTTTTCATCTTGAAGCCGTGGATGCCAACACCTGGAACTTATATAAAACAAACAGGGATGGTGCAGGTAAGCAATTGTTTGTTAGATTGAAAAGAGCTGTTGGGTATTAATGCAAAAGGAAAGGCGGTTCATTGTGGAAATGGATGGTAGTTACTTTTTTTTGTTGCGGCAATGGAAGCATCAGCACGAACACCTTTATTTGGCCCAAGTATATAAATAGTTGTAGTTAAGAGATTTGTATTTTTAATTTATGAGTAGAAAATATAAATTTCACTACAACGATAAACTCTATTTTGTGCGTCACCTTCCCACGCATTATTTCTGAACAAATCTTCATAAATTTGACCTCATGCAAGTACAGTTAGATATAGAATTTGACCAGTTGGTTCAATTAGCTAAACGACTTCCTGCGAGACAATGGACAAAACTAAAGCAGGCAGTTGAAACAAAGAATCCGGTGGACAAAGAACGGGAAGACTTTAGAAAACTATTATTAGTCGGTCCGACATTTTCAAAAAAGCAACTTGACACGATTGCAGAAACACGAAAAAAGATTGACGAATGGCGGACAAAATAATTCTGGCAGATACTTCCATTCTTATTGATTATTTCCGAAAAACAGATAAAGCAAATTCCAGGCTGATAGCCTTATTCGACCAGGGTTATGATTTTAATATATCAGCCCTTACTCATTATGAAATATATTCCGGTGCAACATCCGCTCAACTGCCTTTTTGGACAAGTCTGTTAGCCAGAACAAAGGTGTTAGCTCTTGACCAGGCTATTGCACAAGCTTCCGTTGACATTAATAATATGCTGAAACGCAAGCGTAAGCAAATCGGCATGGCTGATCTGTTCATTGCAGCGACCGCTATCTCCAATAATTTGCCTCTGGCAACATTAAACATTAATCACTTTGACCGTATTGACGGACTTAATGTGATATAATAGGACGAACGCACAACATTATTCGTATGGTTCGGCAAACTGCATCATTCTTCTTACATTTCTCAATTCAAAATTCTTCTTTCGTTAGCGCAAGTTTGGAAGTATAGCTTTGTGCGTAGGCTATACTTCCCGTAAAAACGGGACAGGTGGTGCGTTGTAGTTAAGAGATTTGTATTTTTAATTCATGAGCAGAAAATACAAATTTCATCTCTCCTCATTTCCCCTCAGTTACCTGCCGAATCACCCGGAGCCAGTTTAAGCCCAGTATCTTTTTGATTCGCTGATCGCTGTAGCCAAGCCTTTGCATCGCTATAGTCATCTGCGGATAATCGCTGATGTTTTTAATTTCTTGCGGCAGTTCAGGACCGCCATCGAAATCGGAACCCAGGACGATATGGTCTTCGCCAACTAACTTTACGCCATAGTCGATCACTTTAGCCAACTGATCAACATGCATCCAATACTCATCAGGTATGGTTCCCCTGAAATTTAATGGAACATCTTTCGCCAGTTGCTTATCTACCTCTTCAATAGTCTTCAGTGCTAAAGTATATACTGTACCAGGCTTCGTCTCCCTGGACGTTTTCTGTCCGGCCTGCCATGCAAAGTATTTTGGATTGTTAAA
>JBBSBD010000077.1:0-24067 GCA_038251675.1 Chitinophagales bacterium
ACCGGTTGATGCATTCGCATTTGCACTTACACTTTCTTTGCTGCAGGAATTCATCAAGGTTACAGATGAAATAAAGATGATAATTGCAAAAGCCTTTGATTTTATTTTCATGCGTAATATTTTAAAGCGGTTGTTTAATTTTTAAAACAATTCATGTAAACGGAATCTTTAACCCATCCTACAACTACGCTATCATAACGCGGACATTCATAGTAGCCGCTTTCTTCTGGCTGCACCAGTGGATAGTTATATTGGAATTCAGGAAAGGCGTTAGACACCCTGCTTACCTCACGCATATTTAACGGATTAGAAATATCAAGCGTGACAAGATCCGCATAACTATTAGTATATAGGTAAGTTCCTCTTATCGAAATCTGTTCACAGCCTTTTACAGTTATAAACCCAATTCGGTCTGCGGCAGAAGGCGTTGTATTGTCAATAACGTGAATGCCGCGGCCCACATCTACCTGGAAAATATACTTCCCAAAGGCATAAATATTTCCAGCTTGTATTAAAGGATTTTTATGAGGATCGTATAAAATCTGTTTTGCTTCAGGTTCCGCAGCATAAACAGGCCTGCTTCCCCATACTTTCTGTTGTGGTTGGGCATTATAGCTTCCCCCATAAGGTTTCCAGCAGGAAATTAAAAACAGGGCTAAGAATAGCAACATCATATATTTCATAAGAGCATCTGTTTACTAATTAAAATTTGATAGCGATAGAGATCAATAGTAAAACCTGGTTTATAGTAATTAGCACTTGAGTTCATAAATTACCGGCTACAAAGAATTCAGGGTTGTGCGATCAATTTACTCCGGATGTTATTCTTAAGTAAAGCAATTCGCAGCCGATTCTTTAAAAAAATAAAAATGGAATGTCTGGTTCTTCCTGGAGTATGACACCTAAAATTTTTAGAATGTTGCATTTACTCTTATCTAAAATTTAAACTATTTAATAGTTACAATCACAATTACAGGTATAACTGAATTAGCGGTCCATACTCGCTTTTGGCTTTTTGAAAACGATTAATCTGCAATTGTAATTTTTGCAATTGTGAAGCAATCGTCTTTTGATTTCTTTACGGCTACAAACATCACTTCATTTGTCTTCGTATGCAGCGAGTATACAGCCACGCAATACATAAGGTTCACATTCCTGATAAGCCGCCTGCGTTGCAATTCTTTCACCGAATTTATTAGTCCATCTTTTGACGGAAAGCTTCCATAAGGTATTAACTTTATCAAATCATCTCCTGGAGCGCTCCTGTCAACATATTCACGTGATTCTTGGTACAGCTTTCTCCCATGATTCCCACGCGCCAGATTTTTCCGGCAAAAACTCCAAGGCCTCCACCAACTTCAATGTTGTATTTATTAAGCAACTCGTTTCTTAATTTAACTTCGTCTATACCATCGGGAAGGAACACTGCATTTAGATTAGGTAACCGAAATTTTTCGTCTACTAAAAAGCGAAAGCCTAAACTTTCCAATTGAAGTTTGAGATAGTCATGGACTTCTTTGTGTCGTTCCCAACGTTTTTCCAGACCTTCTTCCAACACAAGATTCAATGCTTCATAAAGGGCAAATATAGCAGAAACGGGAGCTGTGTGGTGGTAAGTTCTTTTAGCGCCTTCCCAATAATTTTTTACCATGCTTAAGTCCAGAAACCAACTTTGCACTTTTGTTTTACGGTTCTCGAGAACTTTTACCGCAGCGTCCGAAAAGCTTACAGGCGACAAACCAGGAGGTGCACTCAGGCATTTTTGTGAACCTGTATAAATTGCATCTATATTCCATTCATCAACTTTCAATGGTACACCACACCAGGAAGTAACAGCATCTACTACCAGTAAAGCCCCGGCATTATGCACCAGGTCACTTATCTCTTCCAATGGTTGCATAGCACCCGTGGATGTTTCAGCATGAACCAATGCAACTAATTTTGGCTTCGGACATTGCTCAAACATTTTTTTGAGTTGAGCAGGCTCTGTTATCTTTCCCCAGTCTGTATCTATTCTAAAAACTTTTGCGCCGCACCTTTCTGCAATATCTACCATTCTGCCACCGAAGACACCATTCACACATATAATGCATTCATCGCCGGGTTCTAAAAGATTTACCAAACAGGTTTCCATACCCGCACTTCCAGGCGCGGAGACAACAAAGGTGAGATGGTTCTTTGTTATAAATGTTTCCTGCACCATGCTCTTTACATCATCCATCATTTGTATAAATTCAGGATCAAGATGGCCAATCAATGGAGTTGACATTGCTTTTAATACACGAGGGTGTGCATCCGAAGGACCAGGGCCCATCAATATTCGCGGTGTTGGATTGAAAGTATATTTCATGATATTATTGATTTCACTTTTTATAGTTCCGATACTTCATCAAGCAATCTTAGGATCGATTCATAATTCTGCCCAACTGCGTCTGACAATGCCATTTCGCATGTCCTTGAAGACGAATAATAGCCGTCATATTTTTTTTGCCTGACTTCATTTGATTCAGACTTTGTAGCTGATGCTGTTAATTGGGGATAGAAAAAGCCTCTGTCACCCGCCATGCCACAGCATTTTGCAAAAAATGGAATGTCTGTATGATTTGCACACGCCTTTCCAATAATATGCAAATTATTTAAAGATCCCATTTTATACACTGAACATACAGGATGAAAAACTATAGATTCTTTTTGTTTGGAGATTTTTATAGCAGGTAAGAGTCTTTCCGCAGCAAAATCAATTACATCAATAAAAGTCATATTATCATAGCGCATTTTATTTTCGTCGGACAAATAATTCCGGTAGGATCTGATAGTTTGCGTGCAACTGGTAACATCTATCACTATTGGGATGGAACCTTCACGGGAGTTCTTCCATAATCTGTCAATGGTAAGATTAGCCGCTAAATTATGTGCGGCAGCAAATCCTTTTGATGAAAATATTTGACCGCAGCAAGTACCATTAATTCGCTCGGGAATTATAACATTAATGTTTGCTTTTTTACAAACGGATAAAAAGACATTTCCAATATCACCCCCCATCATCCTTGATATACAACTTGAGAAATAGATTACTTCCTGCTTCTCTTTTCCCGCGTATTGATTTGAAATTTTTTTTGAAGGCTTTCTCAATTGATTTGACCAAACGGGAGCAGCCGGTACCATTTTTTTAATGGCGCTTGTAATTTTTCGCATGAAATTTTTACCAAAAATGGCATTTAAAAAAAAACCGATTGTAATTATTGATTTTGCGCCACTTTCAAAAAAATTAAAATGCCTGGCGACCTTTATCGCAATTTTATTTTGAAAAGCAGAATGATTTTCACGACGCAATCTTTTAATCAAATCTCCTGTATTGATATCGACGGGACAAGTGGTGGCACACATCCCGTCAACCGCGCAGGTTTCGATTCCATCATAAGAATATTCTTTTAATAATATCTCCCTGGATTTAATATCCCCTGCCAGTTCTAATCGCTTCATGGCCCGGCGAACACCGATACGCCGACGCGGTGTTAATGTAAGATCACGGCTCGGGCATACCTGTTCACAAAAACCACATTCAATACATTTGTCAACTTCTTCTTCAACCAAAGGCATAAATTTTAAGTTATGAATGTGCGCTAATTTATCCTCAGTTATGATTATACCGGGATTAAGCAAATTGGCTGGATCGATAATATTCTTCAATCTTTTCATGATCCTATAAGCATCTTCACCCCATTCTCTTTCGATGTATGCTGAAACTGCTCTGCCCGAGCTATGTTCTGCTTTTAGGGCACCGTCATATTTATTTAATATCAAATCAAAAAGATCATCATTAAATTTTTCATAATGATCAATATCTTCTTTTGTAAAAAAGCTTTGTGAGATAACAAAATGCAGGTTACCATCTTTTGCATGGCCGAAGATGATACCGTTCTGATAGTTATATTTTTCAAACAAACGCTGTACATCCACAACTCCTTCGCCTAATCGCTCAACGGGAAATGTGAAATCTTCCATTAGCGCTGAGGTGCCTCTTGCCCGCATGCCCGCTACCGATGGGTACATTCCCTTTCTTATTTTCCAGAGTATTGCCTGCTCATTTGCATCCTGCGTAAACGAGGGTTCAAACAGTAATGGCAATTGAGAAAAAATGGCTTTCGCATTTTCATATTTTTCTAAAAGTCTTGCAGGTGTAGTCTCCTGGAACTCACACAATATAGCTGAAGCCCCAGGGGGCAGCTCTTTTAATAAAGCAGGCACACCGGGCATATCCTCTACAGATCGCAGTGAAGCACGATCCATAAATTCAAGTGCTTCCGCTCCTGTACCTTTTAAATCGTGAATAGCATTGCAGGCTACCTCAGAATTTTCGAAATACAGCATCGCAGTCATCTTATGCGGCAAATCGGGCACTGTATTTAATACCGCTTCCGCAATGAAAGCCAAAGTGCCTTCGCCGCCAATTATTACATGTATAAGAATATCCAATGGATGTTCAAAATCTATAAAAGCATTCATGCAATAACCGACAGTGTTTTTCTGCTTATATTTTTTTCTGATGCGTTCTACGAGAGTTGGGTTATTCAAAATTTCGTTTCGCAATGATCTTAGTTCTTTCGCAATATGGCCTGCTTCATTTTCAAATCTCATATAGTCTTCCGGTAATTCAGAATTAAATACCATGCCATTTGGCAATACAAAAGTCATGTGCTTTAAAGTGTGATACGAGTTTTGGACAACTCCACAACACATACCGCTTGAGTTATTCGATAAAATCCCGCCCATCATGGCAGCATTAATCGATGCAGGGTCAGGGCCGATTTTGCGTCCAAAACTTTTTAATGCATGGTTCACATTTGAGCCAATTACAGAAGGTTCAACACGTACCGTATTTCCATTATTTTCAGGAGTAACTTTTCTCCAGTAATTGCTCAAGTCTACCAATATACCATCGGTAATGCCCTGGCCCGAAAGGCTTGTTCCGCCTGCACGAAAAGTGATACTTATTTTTTCCCGATTTGAAAATTCAAAAATCTTTTTGATTTCATCAATACAAACGGGTTGTATAACAGCCTTGGGTACGAGGTAAAAATGACTCGCATCACTTGCATATGCATACCGGTCTATAAGCCTTGTCTTTACTCTTTCTTCCGG
Organism: Chitinophagales bacterium; assembly: GCA_038251675.1. Taxonomy (GTDB): domain Bacteria; phylum Bacteroidota; class Bacteroidia; order Chitinophagales; family Chitinophagaceae; genus Ginsengibacter. The sequence continues at coordinate 5,143 of JBBSBD010000077.1, forward strand.
CAATATCTTGGATAATACTTTACCTAATTTTTCCATTTTTAGCTATTGTAACGCCTCTTTTAAATTATTAATAAATCCATTCCTATCCATAAAATAATTCCGTATCAAAGTGGAACCAGAATGTATTATGGTCAAAAATTATAAGAATCTTGTTGACCATTTTATATGACAGTCGATTCCTAAAAAGCAGCGACAAAAGCACTGAAAGGATCTTTCGTTTTAACGCGCCTTACAATATAAAAATACTACCTATTACCCTCAGAATTTGTGTTTTTTTTGTGAAATCAGAAATACAATTTTCGTATAATCTTTTCTTGTTTTCCGCAGTTTTCATTAAGTTTCAGGATCATTCTATTAAGTTTTCTCCAACAACTAATCTTTATCAAGGCCTGAATCGCGTGCATGAGAGGCATCAGGCACCAATTATATTTATACGGGCGACAATAAATATAAAATGATTGAAGCAGTTGATCCTAAATGGTATGGTGCCTTACCCAATACTCTTTTAATAGAACCGGGTGGTAAAATCGTTTACGCCCACCAGGGAGCCATTGATGTAGAAGAATGGAGGAAGTTAATTTTTGATAACCCTATGATGGGGAGGATATACAAGGACGCTGTTTTAAAATAATAAATATTATGAGTACATTATCATTTAAAAAAATTTCAATTTTATCTTTAATTGTTTTCTGTTTATTCGGAATTGAAGTTAAAGGCCAGGCTAATAAATTCAAAGTGCTGGTAGTTGCCTCCCGGGCTAAAGATCATATAAATAGTATAAACGCCGCGAAGCCATTTTTCAAAAAACTGGGCGCCGATAATCATTTCAGCGTTGATTTTACTGATGACACCAGTACGATTAATGATGCTAACCTGGCCAATTACCAGGTATTTGTTATGTTTCATTTAGCGCCTTTTGATATGTCCTATAGTCAGCAGGCATCCTTGCAAAAATTTGTTGAAGAAGGAAAAGGTTGGGTTGGCGTTCATGCTGCAGGGCTTACAGGGAAACAGTTTTTAGCGCCTGATAAAAAATACTGGCAATGGTTTGAATATCTTATGGGAGGGGTGACCTACTCTCCGCATCCAGCCTACCAGGACGGAGTAGTTGTCGTGGAAGATAATAATCATCCAATTACAAAAAACCTTCCACCGGGATTCTGGATATCAGACGAATGGTATGAGTTTAATAAAAGCCCGCGTGGAAATGTGCATGTTTTGGCAGCCGCTGATGAATCTACTTACAAACAAAATAAGCCAATGGGAGATCATCCCATTATCTGGATTAACGAAAATTTTCACCGGATGATCTATATCGGTATCGGACATTCCCCAACGGCATTAGAAAACTCAAACTATATTCTGTTACTCCGCAATGCTATCGTATGGGCTGCATCAAAATAAATCATTATCCCAAATGACAAATATGAAAAAGATTGTACCGGTTTTATTTTTATGCTTTTTTAATTTTTGTAACGCCTGGGCACAACAACCTCCCAGGTTTAAAGTGATCGCCCTGTATGAAAATGGGGGACATCATATTGAATATTCTAAAGCAGCAAAAATATGGTTGGATCAACTGGCTGCCGATAGCAATTTCACTATTGACTATATTCGGAATACAGATACAGTAGATGATGCCTTTTTGGCTAACTATCAACTTTTTATTCAACTGGATTACCCGCCCTATGCCTGGAAGGACAAAGCGGTCACTGCTTTCCAAAATTATATCGAACAGGGAAAGGGTGGCTGGATCGGTTTTCATCATGCCACCCTGTTAGGCGAGTTTGACGGTTACCCGATGTGGCAGTGGTTCAGCAGTTTCATGGGTGGCATCAGGTATAAGAACTATATAGCAACTTTTGTAAAAGCTAAAGTGAACGTGGAAGATAAAGCTCATCCTGTAATGAAAGGTGTTTCGCCGTCATTTATAATTGAAAAGGAAGAGTTTTACACGTATGATAAAAGCCCACGGCCTAATGTACATGTCCTGGCTTCTGTAGATGAATCTACTTATGTACCTGGCTCAGATATTAAAATGGGCGATCACCCGGTGGTATGGACCAATCCCCATTATAAGGCTCATAACGTTTACATATTTATGGGCCATTCACCTATATTATTTCAAAGTAAGGATTATACTACTTTATTCCGCAATGCTATTTTTTGGGCGGAGGCTAAGTAAGTTATAAGTACGTATTTGTCACTAAAATGGCTATTTAAAAGTTAAATGAATGCGCAATATGTTTCAAAAGGTGCTTTTTATATTCTTCCTTTATTCTTATCCGGTAGTTTTGCTCAAAGCAATGACCGCCCGGTTATGATGCAGATGAGAAACGGGAAAATCTATTTTGATAATACCTACGCACTGGATGCTGATCTTAAAAAAGGAAGACTTATTTAATAAGGCTTTAAACTGGTTTAAAAATTCGTTCCCTTACCCGGATAAAAACATTAGCATAGCTGATAGTACAAGAGGTGAAATTGCCGGGACAGGAATCTTTAAAATTATTACAAGCAATTCAGGACACTATTACTGGATACGTTTTGCTATCAACATCATTGTGCAAAATGCAACTTACGGCCTAAAAGTATTTGACTTTTACGAAAAGCCTATTGAGAGTAGAATTTCAAATGAATATTCAAAAATAGAGTATCGCTGGCAGGATTTCCGGAAGGGGAAACCCTGGCCGGCAGAAGATAAAATTCTCTTCAAAGGCCTTGATGAAGATAGTAATAAAAAAAGTATGGAGCTAAAAAAGCTGTTGATGGAACGACTGCGCCAGCGCCAAAAATTTCGTGGGACTGATCCGCGACTATTTTCCCAAAGGCACGGACTCCAGTGCCCCACACACAAAAACTAAAAATGCCAACGCACCGCCTACCCACCCTGGCTTATGGAACTCCAATTATCTTTATCTCACATATCAACTTAACAGCCTCCACTAACAAGCCCAACTCGAACCTATAATTATGGTCATATACTTATTTGCATCCATCATTCGCCTATGTATCCAAATTCTGATATAGAATAAGGCATCAGTAGAAATAGGATTAAATTAGCAGTTTATGTAATTATGCCCGATCATTTTTTTAATAAACTATCAAAAAGTATAACGCTAACAGAAGCTGATAAAGCAATTTTCAGGCAGTATATTATTGTAAAGAAGTTAAGAAAAAGACAATACCTTTTACAGGAAGGAGAAATTTGTAAATCTGTGGCATTTGTAAGCAAAGGGATTTTGCGTTCTTACCTGGTGGATGAAAAAAGCAACGAACGCATTATACAATTTGCTCCCGAAGGCTGGTTTATTTCTGACCTTTACAGTTTTGTAACTAATGAGTATTCTAACCTGAACATTGATGCAATTGAAGATTCAGAATTGGTGCTGATAACCCAGGAGGCACACCCTTATCTTGAAAATATAATTCCGGATTTTTTCAAATTTAATTATCTGCAATATCGTGGTGCGTACATTTCTCTGCAAAAAAGATTGACTGATATGTTTACCCTTTCAGCAGAAGAAAAATATATTAAGCTTCTCCATATTTATCCTGATATTATCCAACGTGTACCACAACACATGATTGCTTCTTACCTGGGTTTAACACCTGAAACATTGAGCCGTGTAAGAAAAAAATTGATTGCAAAGAAGCCCGAACGTAGTTAATTCTATTGACCTGCATCAATATTATTTCTTGACTCACATCAACGTATTGAAAGGAGCATACGTTCTATTTTTACCTTTAGGTCTAATATAAAAAGGTAAGCCTTGAAAGGTAGAATGTGAAAACATTTTGTACCATTCCTTTAACTAAATTCAAAATCACTAATTAAAATTAAAAATGAAAAGATTATTCTTTGCAGCCATCCTGTTTGTACAGGCTTCATCATTTGCTCAATCAACTACGTGGAAGAATGATAAGATGCATTCCAAACTTACATTTACGGTAACGCATCTTTTGGTATCTGATGTTGACGGACTATTTAAAAATTTTGATGTAACTATCACTTCATCAAAAGCTGATTTCAGCGATGCTGTTTTTGAACTTACAGCAGATGTATCTTCAATAAACACAGAAGTTGATATGCGTGATAACGATTTAAAAAGTGCCGGTTGGTTTGATGCAGCAACCTACCCTTCCATCATTTTTAAAAGCACTGCAATTAAAGCCGATGGTAAAAACAAATACAAATTAACCGGCAATCTTACCATGCATGGCGTTACAAAACCCGTAACGATGGATCTCATTTATCGCGGAACTGTTCAAAACCCGATGAGCAAAAAAGATGACGCAGGTTTTAAATTAACAGGCACGATTAAGCGAACTGATTTTAATATCGGTTCAAAATATCCTTCGGCTATGGTAAGTGATGAAGTAGAAATTAAAGCTGATGGAGAGTTTGCAAAGGCAGATTAAAATTAAGATGAAATGATTGCGACGCAACAGGCGATGCCATAAAAAGCAAACGCTGGTATCAAAAAAATGTAATAAACATCGGGTGATTCAGTTAAATAATTTTAGGGATTTATGATCATAAAAAAAAGAAAAAATGAACACCAGCCGTAGAGAATTTCTGAGCAGGATGTCACTGGCAGCCGCTGCTTTTAGTATGCCACTTGCTGGCTATTCTTCTTTATTCAGGGCTGATGAATATGTAGAAGTGGAAATAACGCATGGACGTATAAAAGGAATCAGAAACGAAGGAGTAAATATATTCAAAGGGATTCCTTATGGAGGAAGGGTTTCAGGTGACAGGCGTTTTAGAAGGCCTGCTCCTTTGCAACCGTGGACCGGCGTGCGTGATGCTTTGCAATTGGGTGCCCCTGCCATTCAACCGCCCGATGGAAGCCGTGGGATAAATGAACCAGCAAAAAATGAAGACTGCCTGTTTCTGAATGTTTGGACGCCTGCCAATGATAATAAAAAAAGGGCAGTGATGTTTTACAATCATGGTGGTGGTTTTGGCGCAGGCTCTGGCGGTGCCCCTGACCAGGATGGTGCTAACCTTGCCCGTTTCTTTGATGTAGTGGTGGTTGAAACCAACCATCGGCTGGGGATTATGGGCTATTTGTATTTAGATGAAATAGCCGGGCCGGAATATGCAGCCTCGGGTAATAACGGTATGCTGGATATTGCTGCAGGCCTGGAATGGGCGAATAAAAATATTGCTTCTTTTGGTGGCGACCCCAACAACGTAATGATTTTTGGTGAATCGGGCGGCGGCGCTAAAACAACCTGTTTATATGCCATGCCTGCGGCCGCTCCCTATTTCAACAAGGCCTCTATTGAAAGCGGCCCGGGTGTTCGCATGGTACCCAAAGAAGCGGCCGCGGAAATGACGGCTATCACCCTGCGGGAATTAAATATAGCTCCTAAAGACTGGAGAAAATTACTCGACACACCAACAGCAGATTTATTGAATATTCAAGGTAAGATATCAAACTTAATGGCCCAGTCGGACTACGCAAAGAAAAACGGCACTGTAGGTTTTGTCCCAAATTCTTTTTCGCCTGTGGTTGATGGAGTTGCGCTTCCGCACCATCCTTTCGATCCCACGGCCCCTGCTATTTCTACAAACAAACCGCTTATTGTCGGATGGAACGAAGATGAATTCACTTTTTTCGCTATGGCATTCGGGGACACAAGTGCATTGAAAAGTGATTTTGCTTTTGAAGTATTGCCGGCAAAATTGGAAGCGCAATTTGGCAGCAATACCCAAAAAATTATTGATACTTACCGGCAGACAAGGCCAAACGCAACGGCATCGGATATTTGGGTCGCCATAGAATCAATCAACATGATGGGATTGGGTTCGATCACCATAGCCGAGCGAAAGGTACAACAGCAGGGAGCACCGGTTTATCTATACAATTTTGGCTACAAGTCAGAAGCAAAAGTGCCCGGAACTGATTACCCTTTTGGAACGCCGCATGCGATGGATATTACGTTTAAATTCAACAACGAAATCCCGGGATCAAAGGCAGGTTTTTTCGGTGGCAACAAGCCTGAACGCTTCGCTGCCTCACACAACTTTGCAGCATTATGGACAAGCTTTGCAAAAACAGGTAAGCCCGCTGCCAAAGATGTTCCGGATTGGCCGGCATACAACTTAACGGATAGGCCCACTATGAAGATTGATACCAAATGCGCGGTAATCAACAACAGGTTTAAGGACGAAGTTGATATGTGGAGATCAATTGGAAAGTTATAACCTGTTTCAAATGCTTCTGTCACTTGCGGCCTGGCCGAATTACCGGAAAAGTTTGAACTATTGGAAAAGGCCTCACAAACTGGTGCAGGGAAATCACCTCGCAAAAAAGCTGCAACTGCCAACAGACGTAAAGAGTCTTTACTTCTACCATCAAATTAAACAGTGTCAACTCCTATTTTTTAATGATCAACTGGCAGGAGCTTGTATAACTTTAAGAAGTAAAGTCTTATTTGATTTTCTTAACTTTGTTCCATGCAAGACAAAAGCGTACGGCAAGTTTCCGAGTTCAACAGTGAGTTAAAGCTCAAAGGCTTCAATGTGTTTCAGATTGAAGGTGATGGTGGCGCTGTACGCACTTACAGCAGAAAGGATTTTTATAAAATATGCCTTACAACAGGAAAGAGTCAGATCCATTATGCGGATAGAAGTTTTGAACAGGATGGCACTGTGTTATTTTTTGGTAACCCGCACATACCTTATAGCTGGGAAACCATTTCAACAAGCTATGTAGGATATACCTGTCTTTTTTCAGCGGAATTTATAAAGGCTGCTGACAGGTCAGAAAGCCTTCAACAATCCCCTTTGTTCAAAATAGGGGGTACGCCTGTATTAAAAATATCGGAAGAACAGCGTCAATTTTTGAATACCATATTTCAGAAGATGATTGATGAACAAAAGACTGATTATGCTTACAAGGACGACCTTATCAGGAACTACGTCAATTTGATTATACACGAAGCCATGAAGCTACAGCCGTCGGAAAACTATGACCAGCACAAGAATGCAGCTTCCCGTATTACCAACGTTTTTTTTGAATTGCTGGAAAGGCAATTCCCTATTGAAAGCACCGAAAAACCGCTCCAGCTAAAAAGTGCGCAGGATTATGCTAAAGAGCTATCCGTACACCCTAACTATTTAAACCGTGCTGTAAAGGAAGTAACAGGAAAGCCTACTACCAGCCATATCACAGACAGAATTGTGAACGAGGCAAAAGCACTTTTGCAGCACACCAATTGGAATATTGCCGACATCGCTTACGCACTTGGCTTTGAATATCCCACCTACTTCAACAACTTTTTTAAAAAGCTAACCGGCACCAATCCAAAAATGCTACGGGCACAGGAAGCCATGCATACCGGCAGGTAGGTTTGAAATTCTTAATTATTGGTTTGAATATCGTTACCGGCAGGGCACACATTGTAAGACCTTTGTCTTATGCTATCAAACCAACCTCACAACGACATTTTTCAACGTCTAAGAAAGGGGGAAACCATCGCTCCGAATGACCCGGAAACCTACAAACTCCGGGAGGCTTCTTTTGCTACCAAAAGAATATTGGTTCAGCTAAATAATTCTTCTGACCCTGCAGAGATCAGTGATTTATTAAACCAAATCACCGGTTCAGCAATTGATGAAAGCGTTGTTGTATTTACACCGCTGTATATCAACTATGGAAAGAATATAAAAATCGGCAAGAACGTATTTATAAATTTTGATTGTGTATTCCTTGATCTTGGAGGCATTACTATAGAAGAAGATGTGTTGATTGCACCTAAAGTCAGCCTGTTATCGGAAGGGCACACGGTTTCTCCAACAGAAAGGCACGCACTTGTACCCGGGCATATTCACCTCAGGAAAAACGCATGGATCGGTGCAGGTGCAACCATTCTGCCGGGTGTTACTATCGGGGAAAATGCTGTAGTGGCAGCGGGGGCGGTGGTTTCGAAAGATGTTCCTGCCAATACGGTTGTGGGGGGCATTCCTGCTAAGCATATTAAAAACATTTGATCAAATGCATAAAATGAAACCTGTAATTACTTTCTTTTCCTGCCTGATCTGCATCCAGCTCTTTGCTTGCTGCAATAAAAGTAGCAAGGTGACAAGTACGCACAATAATGTTCTAAATACAGACAGTATGAAACTAAAAATATCAGTAGGTAAAAATACTTTCACCGCCACATTGGATAACAACGCTACGGTAACTGCATTTAAAACAAGGTGGCCTTTGACGGTTAACATGAAAGAATTGAACAGTAATGAAAAGTATTTTGACTTGCCTGGTAATTTGCCGGCCAACGCTTCAAATCCGGGTTCTATCCAGGCAGGAGACCTGATGTTATACGGCTCAAATACTTTAGTGCTTTTCTATAAATCATTTTCAACATCATATAATTACACACCAATCGGGCGTATCAATGATGCATCCGGATTGGCTGCTGCATTGGGTTCCGGTAATATTACCGTCACTTTTGAATTACAGTAATTGAGCAGGTAGTACAATTTGAATTATGAATACTTTAATCAATAAAATAACATGAAATCACTTTTTATAACCGCCACATCATCATCAGGACAATAACTTTAAAAAAACAAAAGTGAGCAGCGAACAAAACCCCATCGAGCCGAATAGTTCTGGCATTACCCGACGCAACATGATTGTGAGTACCGCAGCAGCTATCACCGCAATCGCCATTGCAAAAGTTACTGGTTTAGAAGCGGCACCTTATGTTGCCCCGCTTGAAAATACGCCACCGGTTGTATCGGCTGGCGTTTCTTTTATGGTAAATGGCAAAGCGCATGCACTATAATTGGACACCCGTACCACATTGCTGGATACCTTGCGGGAACATCTGCATTTAACAGGTACGAAGAAAGGCTGTGACCACGGTCAATGTGGAGCGTGTACGGTAATCGTAAACGGCATCGTCCACATCGGGCGTGTATGCAGCCTGTGTAAAGCTTCGCGAAGCAGTGGCAAAAACGCTTGGCTTTAACCCCGAGGAAGTGGACTTTGCCGATGGCAATGTTCGTTCCGGTACCCGAAGTGTTCCGCTTGCCAGTGCTGCTGCAACAGCCGACCTGGTTGCTGAAGACACGATGACGTATGGAGACCTTTCGAGCAAGTATGCACAGGATACATTTGGAGCCCATTTTGTTGAAGTTGCCGTGCATGCCCATACCTGTGAAATCGGGGTGCGGAGGATGTTAGGGGTTTGCCATGCAGGAAGGATTTTAAACCCAAAAACAGCAAGAAGCCAGGTGATTGGTGCTATGACATGGGGCGTAGGCGCAGCGCTAATGGAAGAGATGGTGGTTGACAAGCGCATTGGCTTTTTCGTCAACCACGACCTTGCAGGTTACGAAGTACCTGTACACGCCGATATTCCCCACCAGGAAGTAATTCTAATGGAAGATATGGACCCAACTATGTCACCAATGAAAGCGAAAGGCATTGGCGAATTAGGGCTTGTTGGCGTGGCAGCAGCCGTTGCCAATGCTGTATATAATGCAACAGGTGTGCGGGTGCGTGACTATCCAATTACGCTGGATAAGATTATAGGGAAAATGAAAATAAGTGCATAAAAAGAGGCTTTAGTAAAGGCGACTAAAGATTGGAAGAGCACTTTAAATATCAGTACTTTATTGGCGGTATCGGCTTCTCCTTTTCCTTTTCTTATCTTATCTCGCATTATAGCAAATACTTTTTTTAATTGTTGTTCTGAACACCAACGTTTAAAGCGCCCCTGAAGAATTGGGCATCGAATTGGGCATCGGCTTCGCTCCCTTTTACCCCTTAGGAAAAGGTTTCCTAACAGGGAAAATAGACGAAAGCACTCAATTTGATAAAGACGATTTCCATAATACACTGCCCCGCTTTCAGGAAGAAAACCGGAAAGCTAATCAGGTAATGGTGAAACTACTTAACACTAAAGCAACACAGAAGAACGCTACACCGGCACAGGTAGCATTGGCCTGTGCTCCTTGCGCAGAAATCATGGATTGTTCCAATTCCCGGAACAACGAAGTTCAACCGTTTGGAAGAAAACAAATGTGCCTGTGCTGCATGTTGCGGCAAGGCCATCTGTTTGAGTATGCCGTTTACCCGCTGCTTTCGTTTGTAATTGCCAGGTAACCATAGTGCCTGATTTTGCAAAAGCGGGGTGGCAGTATGTGTTGCTCATACCTTCGCAGAAATTCTTCGCCCGTTAGTGTCATCGTCTTTTTCTTTGCGTGTAATTCAGGACTTTCCGAAGTGAATCTATTGGTTAGTTATGTGAAGAATTTCAAAAATATATGCTTAAAAATATCTCCCCCAAGAATTCGATTTGACCCCTCAGAAACGACGATTTTTATTGGTTCGACCTCCGGTAAGGGCAAGTCTTTTGATCATACCACATTAGTAGTTTACAATAGCTTTCTACAAATGTCAAATTGAATGCTAGTAAGATCAATTTAGGGCGAGGATATTGTTCTTAAGCGTTAATTTCAAGCTTATATCCTTTGCCACGTATAACTAAAATTTTGATATTCGGATCAAATTCCAGTTTTTTTCTAAGTTTTGATATGAACATATCAAGACTACGCCCCACAATAACACCTTGATCTTCCCATATCTCTTTTTGCAGCCGGCTTCTCTCTATGATCTCGTTGGGAGACAATGCGAAAATGAGCAATACACGGGTTTCCGTTCCCGTTAGGTCTATAGTCTTTTCATTTATGATGAGCTTCCGACTCTTCGCATCAAACAACACCGAGCCCAAATTGAACATACTGCTATCCTGACCACCAGGTAAACTAGTATCATGACCATCAGGTATGGCTCTTCGCGGCTTAACAGATCTGAAAAGAATAAAACCAACAAATGCTAACAATGGCAGGCTGGCCAGAATATATCCAGTCTTGGCCGAAACTATTCCTGTTGGTTTGAACTTAATGTTGATCATGTAACATGCTCTGGGTTGCACTCTTCCTATACATGCTACAATATCATCTTTTTTATTTTTTGATATAGCATATCCATAGGTTACACTGGCATTGGCACAGTTCAGTACATTAACAACGTAATCACCTGCGAGCGGGTCTTTAGCTAACAAACGCTGAGTAGTATTCACCAGGGATTCGGGTTGAAAAGTAAACGCATTCTCAAAACTGATCTGGTATTCATTTTCCGCGATCTTTTTTACCGGGAGCACCCTTGAGGTACTGTCGCCCGACTGAAGGAGTATTTCATGTCCGATCCGGCGAAGTAAAATTTCCCTCCTGGCAAAGTCAAAGTCATCATTGCCGGTCATGCTGAAAGCCACGCAGATTACAGAGATAAACGAGATTAATATCAATCCGAACAGGTACTTGCGTTTCCCGAAGAGAAGATTTCGGCTATCAAACATACTGTTTACGATTTATTTACAAAGGTTACATTTTTATTTACAATCCAAATCTCTCAAGCGAAAAATATCAAGGTAGATTTGATGCATCAATTTTGACAGGACATGAAACCATCATGATTTTGCCGAAACCCGCAGGGTAAATTATGATCGCTTCATCACCATTAAAAAGCAATAAATAAACAAATGAAAAATAAAAGAATCGTTTTATCCTGCCTGATTATTTTGTTAACAGGAGTAATTTATTTTGCCGTACAGGCTCTGCAAAAAAATGGCAATCATCGGGCTAACTTTTCTGGCGAATGGAAATCCAAAGAGTCGATAAGTATGGGCGGAAATATTGTTTGCTGCTATAACTCGGGTGATCGTATGCTGGCTAAAACAATGAAAATAGCAGAGCAGGCAAATTTTCTAACCATAGAAGTATCAAGCTCGTTCCCTGGCACAGCGCCGGTTACAAGCCAGGAGAAACTGGCCTTCGACGGTAAAGAAAGCCAAATTAGTTATGGCCGGGAAAGAGGAAAGAAGTTTACCGTAAAGTTGTCAGCTGATAGACAAACTATGACTATTAATTCAATTGTACACCTGATGGTTACCACTCCTTACCATGTAAATGTTCTGGAACAAATGGTTGTTTACGTAACAGAGATTTGGAAGTTGAGCAATGATGGCAAGTCTATTTCTGTTCAGGCCAATGCAAAATCAACCTCAGGGGGCGTCGAGCGTTCCTGGACAACCGTATTTGATAAAGCCAGTTAGTATTCAATAACTTATTTGTACAAGCCCTACTCAGAAATGCCTTAAACGAATCTGATTTATCAGGAGATAGTTCTATGTTAATTAAACCTACAAAAAATATGAAAAAAGTTATTTATGCGCTGATCTTACCGCTGGTTGTGGTGAGCGGACTAGTATTTGCTAATCGCGAAATCAACAATGAAACTTCTAAAAAGCCAGACCCAAAAACAGAGAAGGCTGGAACTGAAAACATGGTTTTTAAATCTGCTGATGGCGGACAAACCTGGCAGGACATCAGCAAAGGGCTGCCAGAAAATTTGCGGAAAGATAGTATCCGGGGAAATAGCTTCTTTACAAATGATAAAGGGCTGTTTTTAAAGGTTGGAAGCGAACTCTATCACAGTACAGTAAATGCCACAGCTCCTTTTTGGACCAAAGAGATTTCCCCTGACGAAAATAGCAGCATTGCCCCCGGTAAGTCCGGGATAATTGCCAACAATTACTGGGGTGTAAATTTGAAAACAACAAACGGAACGAGTGTATGGTCGCCGGTATTCGACTTTTCTCATGAGTCAAGACTACGCAGCGCTTTTGAAACTGCCGGAGGTACAATTTTCATCGGCACCGACGAAGGCATTTTTAAAACTGATAACAGTGGAAAAACCTGGAAACTTGTCTATGCCGGAGGCTTTGTTGGGCATTTGGCAGAAGCAAATGGCGTACTGCTGGCGATCGGTATGAAAAGGATAATAAGATCGACCGATAATGGCGAAAATTGGTCGCGGGTGATTAGTGAGGACAGTGTGGCTTTCGATGTAAAACCGATCAGAGGTGGATTCGCTGCTATCACTTCCAATTCAGAGACGAATACCGTGAATACCAGTAGGCTAAGTACATCCTACGACGCCGGTAAAACCTGGCAGCCCATTGATGCCGGCGACAAAGTCTTTATTGATTCAATAGGGCGGACCTGGGATGATCGCCCACGTGTGCAAGCATTCATGACTCCAATTACCCAGGTTGGTGAAAACTTCATTTGTATTCATCCTCACGGCATTTTCAGATCATCTGACAAGGGAAAAACATGGAAATTATTACTTCCTGCTGTAGAAAATAAGATCTTCAATTTATTTGTTTCAGGCAACGTGATCTATGCCATACCGAGCAAGGGTGGATGTTGAAAAATTAAGGTTAACCTTCATCCGATGTTTAAAATTGCCTCAAGTGGTGGATATGGTCAGAAGGACCGATTTTGTTGGTATATAAGTATCGGCAATACTTTTTCGTTGGCTGCAAGCAGGCTTCAAAATTCATTAAATATGCAAATATTTTTCAGCTTACTTTTTTTGATTTTCTTACCTTCTTGCGACCAATCAAAACAAGACCGCAGAGTTGTAAAAGCAATCTCAAAAATAAATGGATTTGAAATGGTAAGTATCAAGGGTGGAAAATTTTTGATGGGCGGTTTGGACAATGTAATTGATGGCGGACCTAAAGAACTTGATCCTGAGCACGGCGATGAATGCCCCCATTCTGTAACTATAAAAGACTTCTACATTGGAAAATACGAAGTAACACAGGCAGAATGGCAAGGAATTATGGAAACCAATCCGAGTTATTTTAAAGACAACGACAAAAATCCCGTTGAACAAGTATCCTGGGAAGACATACAAGTATTTATTAGCCGTCTAAATGCTAAGTTTTCAGAGCATTTTCGTTTACCAACAGAAGAAGAATGGGAGTTTGCTGCAAGAGGTGGCTTGCAAAGTAAGAATTTTAGATATGCAGGAAGCAATAATGCGAATGATGTTGCCTGGTGGGCAGGTAATTCAGGTGGAACATCTCATGCCGTTGGCACTTTGAAGCCTAATGAGCTTGGGCTTTATGACATGAGCGGAAATATTTGGGAATGGTGTTCTGACTGGAAAATACCTTACTCATGCGATCCGGAAGGTAAAAGCTTTGCCAATAAATCTAAGGTTTTGCGTGGTGGGACATTTGCCAATGATTCAAGCAGTGTTCGTGTCAGAGATAGAAATGGAAGGGGAACGAGTTTAAGACTAAATACTCTTGGTTTTAGATTAGCAAAATGGCAACTATAATTTTTTTGTGAAAAAAGCCTTATGCAAAAGTGAATTGCCTACAGCAACAAAAGTGTTCCAAATAGTGGGCCGGAGGTTGGAGCACCCGGCAGCAGTTCGCTTACTTTTTTATAGATAAACTCCCCAAATAAAACATAATAAAAAATGAAAGAATCCGTAAAATTATTTGGTCTGTTCTTGATGTTTGTTTTTTGTACTTTCTGTGGAGGACAAAACAAAACAGACTTTCCAAAAGAAAATATCAAATCCGAAATCACTGACATAGTTACTTCCACCGGATTTAATGAAAAATATCCCACTAAGTATGAGTATACTGATTTTATGGGTAAGCGTCTAATAATTCAAAACAGCTTGCCAAGAGGTGGAACAAAATGCACTGACCCTGAAATATATCCATGTTAATTAAACCTACAAAAAATATGAAAAAAGTTATTTATGCGCTCATCTTACCACTGGTTGTGGTAGGCGGACTAGTATTTGCTAATGGCGAAATTAAAAATGAAACTTCTAAAAAAGCACCCCCAAAGCCACTCTCTGCTGCTGAAATAAAAGCCGGGAGGGAACAATGGCTGGCTACCTCTGATGGTATAAATTACAAAAAATGGGAAGCGTCTCCCGTAGGTAAAAAAGTGTATGCCGCTGAAGCTAAGATAAAGAAGCATATAAGTGCTTTTACCAATATGGAGGCTGTTGTAACCTCTCTTTCTCTTCCGCCAGGCTCACGATTAGGTTTCGGAGTGATGGCCAGGATTAATGGTGACGATTATATTGTAAAATTTGAGCCCGAAAAGTCTCAACTTGAGCAATTGCATAGCCTGAAAGTTAACGACAAAATAATTATAAGAGGCCATGCCGTATCTCACGCGCCCAAGTATTCATATCCAATAGTATGGGGTGACTATGTAGAACAAGATGGTAAAGTAATTTTTAAACGTGTCCCTCGCAAAGGCGGTTGCTAAGTAAATAAATTATGAAATACACACACGCATATACTTTGTTCTTGATGTTTGTTTTTTGCATTTCCTGTAAAGGACAAAACATAACAAACGTACCACAAGATAATTTCAGTAAGGAACCTTACTCCGAGTCTCAACTTAAAGAGAATAGTGCAGGGAATCTAGCGGTAAGTTTAGCGGCCACCTCCAAGGTGCCTGTGAGTATGGTTCGGAATGTAAAGCAAGCTAGAAACGGAGACATTTTGATTGCTTCTTACTTAGTCGTGTTTCGATACGATGGAACATCTTTTATCAATATATCAAGTGAAATAAGTTCGCCAAGATTCTCTAGCTTCTGGGATATTCTGGAAGATCGAAAAGGAAATCTTTGGTACGGTACCAGGGATTCAGGTGTCTATTATTACAATGGCAAATCTTTTCAGCATTTTACCACAAAAGATGGACTTGCCAGTAATACAGCATTGCATATTTATGAAGATAAAGCGGGCATTATTTGGTTCGGAGCAAGCCGTTACGATGGGAAATCTTTTCGAAATTTTACCACAAAAGATGGATTTCCCAGTAACAGTATTCGTTTACTCCTTGAAGACAAAACTGGCAAGCTTTGGTTTGGTGCACAAGGAGAGAATATGTTCGTTTATGATGGAAAAACATTTACCGTTTTAAAAAACAAAGGTGGGAAAGCGTTTAACAATGTTTGGTCAATAATCGAAGATAAAAAAGGAAACATTTGGTTCGGTGACGTTGATGGTCTTTGGCGCTATGACGGTATGTCCTTTACAAACGTATCGCAGAGGGGTGCTTATGCTATTATTGAAGATAAAAAAGGAAACATCTGGACTACTGGTACAGTAATCAATGGAGATTGGGCACTTTCCCGTTATGATGAAAAGTCCTTGTACAATAAAGAGCCCATTGTAACCGAAATAATGTCACAACGAGCAATGCTTTTGGGGCTTTTGGAAGCTAATGATGGAAGTATTTGGTTTGGTTCTGGAGGTGGTGTGTATCGTTATGATGGAAAGACCATCACGGACTTTAAGAGTAAAAATAACAACCATATTAACAATAACTTAATGCTGACAAAAAAGAAACAGCAGCGTACAGCAAGCAGTTTTGCACATGCGGGCTGGCCTACTAACAATCAGCATTGGTGCATATTTCAGCTATAGCTCCATCTGACGGAATTCTGCTGAACGTTAGTAATAACATTGAATCGCCCAGCGATATCCAACCCTACAACTCGCTAAATATCAATAACAATTTGAACAATGAAAAACTATTTCCCGCAAACTCAAGCTCTTACCTTTCTGACAATATTAATTTGTGGCATTTCCTGCAACGGACAAGTTAAAAAAGACTTACCAAAAGAAAAGGTAAGTGAATCAAAAATAATACCTGTCGGACAACCAAAATTTATAAAAACCCAAGGCTCACAAAAAGGTGACAATGTACATTGTAGCCTGCAAGACAAAGAAGGTAATCTTTGGTTCGGCACGACAGGTGAAGGCGTTTACAAATATGACCGGAAATCGTTTAGCCAATTTACAGCGACAAATGGGCTTAACAGTAATACGGTTTATTGTATTCTGGAAGATAAAGATGGTAAAATTTGGATAGGTACTGAAGCTGGAGTTTGTCTTTACGACGGTAAAACATTTGCTAAAATCCATATCACTTTACGAAAAAATATGCCTCCCAACAAGTATCGCAACACGCATGATGTATTCAATATAATGCAGGACAAAAGCGGAAAACTATGGTTCGCCACCATTGATGGTGTTTATATCTACGATGGTAAGACCTTTACTCCGTTTTTAGTTAATGAAGGTGCAGGTGGCATGATGAGCAGTAACAATAACGTGGAACGTATTTTAGAAGATAATGCAGGCAACATTTGGTTTGGTGGACGGGTTAACGAAGGTGTGTTTCGTTACGATGGTAAATCCATAACCAATCTTAAACCAGATGGTAACAATTGGGCCTGGCCTGTTTTGCAAGACAAAAAGGGAAATATTTGGTTTAGCAATTGGAGCGGGGCCTACCGTTATGATGGCAAATCATTTGCAACTTTTACAAGAAAAGACGGCAAATCATTTACCGGTTTTACGAAAAATAATGGCTTAAGTATCGGCGCTGTTACCCAAATTATAGAAGACAAAAACGGAAACCTTTGGTTTGGAGGCGATGGCGGAATTTGCCGTTACGATGCCCGCCTGAATGACAAAGTCGGGCAGGGAAAATCATTCACTGGTTTTACAACAAAAGATGGACTTCTCAATAACGATGTATGGTCAGTTTTGGAAGATAGAACTGGAAATCTTTGGATAGGTACAAGGAACACAGGATTGTACCGCTATGATGGAAAATCAATTATCAGTTTTTCGGAATAAACGCAAGCAATCTAACAAACAGAAGCAACGAACCTACAGTCAGCAAGCAAGGGGACTCTCAACGCCCGCTCTTCACAGGTAGGGTGTACCCAGCCTCGTAGTATCGAATTGATGATGTCTTTTATGTAGGCTGTCCTGATGTTTGCAACTCAGGACATTTACTTTATTTTATGTGTAAATGCGGTAATAAAAGGTAC
Source organism: Chitinophagales bacterium (assembly GCA_038251675.1). Lineage (GTDB taxonomy): Bacteria > Bacteroidota > Bacteroidia > Chitinophagales > Chitinophagaceae > Ginsengibacter. The sequence goes on from JBBSBD010000077.1 coordinate 22,911, forward strand.
AACTATGGAGATATATATATTTCGTATAAGGTACATTGGTAAATGTATTGAAAGTCTGCATTGATTTTTGATTTTCAAAGCCCATACCAGGTATCTTTCCTTTACGCTTTACATTTCTTTCTTTCTGTATCGTTTTTTCAATCATGGTCATGGGATAAAAAACAGATGAAATATGGCTGTATTACGCGTCTCCACTAATTTTAATATTGCTTTACGAATGTGGCTTAGCTTATTGATTATTGACAAGGATATTTTTTTGTAAAGAAGGCTTTGGGATGTTCGTATATTCGGAAATACACGAGTTAGCCGTCAGCCAAGGACAACACACAAACGGTAGACAAAAACAAAAATATGGTAACTGAAAATTTAGTTCCTTTTCCAGTATTGACAACTGGACGCTTAATACTTCGACAACTTTTAGAGAGCGATGTGAAAGAAATATTTTCATTAAGGTCTGACAAATTAATAAATAAATATCTTGACCGTCAGCCGAGTATTACATTGGACGACTCATTAAACTTCATTACGACAACGAATGAAAATATCAAAAATAGTGAGCTGAAATATTGGGCAATTGAATTGAAAGATAGCAAAAAACTTATTGGGACAATTTGCCTTTTTGACTTTTCAGATGAACTTAAAAAATGTGAAATCGGGTATGAACTTTTAACAGATTATCAAGGACAAGGAATTATGAATGAAGCAGCAAAAACAATTATTGAATACGCTTTTCAGACACTTGGATTAAATAGAATTGAAGCTTGCACACATAAGGACAATCAAAATTCAACTAAACTTCTTCACAAATTCAACTTTGAAAAAACGGAAATTATTGACGAAATGAATCCAGACCTTATTGTATTTCGGCTGACAAAATAGGAATGAAAATAGAAAGATAAGAATAACAAAAATACCAGAACAGCTAGTCGAGTAAGCAAGGGGGATTTCCAAGCTATTCTTAGCAACTTTTAAATTATAAGAACGCATGGTTGATATCCGTAGTAGCTTTGAATAATAGTTAACCCCCGAGATAGCCACGGATTGTTTCTGACATCAGCCTATTCTAAATTTGCCATTTGATTTATCAGCAACCAAATTTACATGAAGAATTGCATAAAAATCAGTCGCAGGTCGGAGGGGCAAATCCGCGAGTTGCT
>JBBSBD010000078.1:0-23555 GCA_038251675.1 Chitinophagales bacterium
ACGAACTTTTTTTATAAGCTATTACCAGCCTTTCTTAGCAACACCATCTTTAACAGCCTGCTCAGCATTAGCTTCGCTAAGCATTGTGGTCATTTTATTTCCTTTGCCATCATTGCCCTGCGCCATATAACCTCCTCTTGACGTTTTGGTTATTACCGCATCCTTCATAGGTACATTTTTTTCTTTCGTTTTCATGCAATACGCTGTTATCATTTTTGACATTTTAGTTGGGTTTATATAGTTTACTAATTTTGATTTAGCCCAAAGTCAATTGACAGTGGATAGCCAAATTTAGCCATTTATACTTATTTACGCCACATTATTTGGCATAAAACAGCAAGCTCAATTCATTAAAGTATTTTTGATTTTGGCCAGTAATACTGATAAATGGTAGGAAAAATACATTTCATACGAGTATTCCAGCTTTTTTTCCACAAAATCATAATAAGGGCTAAACCTGAAATCAAAATTTCCATTGTGGAAAAGTTCTTTATCATATATAAGGCTAGCAAGTAGCAGATGACGATGCTTTTCCGTAAGTCCGATATATTTTTCTGATACTGAACTAAATAGGGTGTTACCTCTTGGATTGATAAATCCCTGGCTGTTCCAATACCTCAAGTCAAGATCAAAATATTTGAACTTGAAAAGCAGGTGAGAGAGGTAGGCGTTCCCTTCATTAAAAGGTTGCAGCTTGGTCCCGGATATATCCTTGTAATTAACATAGTAATTATCGAAGACAATTTTCCGCAAAAATCGGTCACACGCCTTATAGGAAAAAGAAATGCCGGCAGCATCATTTACTATCGAAGTTAAAGGGGTTGATGCTGAATCTATTTGACCACCTTTATGGGAGTATAAAAGCTGTATTGGAATTTTTATCTCGACTTTACTAGTTGTTAAAAGCTTCACTTTGGCGATGTATCCAATATCAAATTCTTCTTTAAAAGGATCGCCAAGGTGAATAGCCCTCCTCCAGTTAATATAAAAATCGTGATCATAAGCTTTTGTGCTTACAAAAAACTGGAAACCATTCTCAAGTCTTTCATTTAGCAACAATTTGTAATCGTAAATGGGTTCAACAAAACCATGATTGGTGTTGCCTTCAAGCGTACCAAGAATATAAGATGAGTTTTTTGCTTTGTATTTAACGGAGAAAGTTGGAAGCAGGGAAGTGTAACCGTTTCTGCCAAATTCTTTTTGAAGATAAATGCCCCCTTTTATAACAAACTTTGAATTAGGCTGGTATTTCAATTCGGGGATAAGCTGGTAACCAAACAAAGTCCCACTTAGCGGAATATTTGTAAAATACTCGGTATTATAGATGTAGTTAAGATTAGTAATCTCCAGTGAAAGTTTTTGGCTATCAGCCGGATTTATAACAACGCCACTTTTAAATACGGGGTAATCAATTTGCGCTTTTAGAGCAAAAGAAACGGCTGTGAAGAACAAGAGTAAATAACTCCTGCAAGCAAACTTCATAGTTCACAAATTTTTAAATGTAGATTTCCAGGATAAAAAATTACACATCGAGGCGTGCATATTTTGCATGGGTCTCAATAAACTCCCGCCGTGGAGGAACCTCGTCACCCATAAGCATACTAAATACCCTGTCTGCTTCTGCGGCGCTGTCTATGGTTACCTGTTTAAGAGTACGTGTTGCAGGATTCATTGTTGTTTCCCAAAGTTGTTCAGAATTCATTTCGCCAAGGCCTTTATAACGCTGAACATGAACGGTGTCTTCCTTTCCTCCGGCCACCTGCAACACCCAGGCTTTCCGTTCATCGTCATTCCAGGCATAAGTTTGCTCTTTGCCTTTCTTAAGTAAGTATAGAGGTGGTTGCGCTATATAAACATAGCCCTGCTCTACCAGCTCTTTCATATAGCGAAAAACGAATGTAAGTATTAGCGTAGCGATGTGGCTTCCATCAACATCGGCATCCGTCATAATTATAAGTTTATGATAACGGAGCTTAGTTATATCCAAAGCCTTTGGATCTTCAAGAGTCCCTATTTTTACTCCGAGCGCCGTAAACATATTTCGTATTTCCTCGTTGTCGTAAATGCGATGCTCCATTGCCTTTTCCACATTAAGAATTTTACCACGTAAAGGAAGAATAGCCTGGTAGCTTCTATCGCGGCCTTGCTTGGCCGTTCCGCCAGCGGAATCTCCCTCAACCAAAAATATCTCGCAATTAAATGGGTCCTTATCGCTGCAATCAGCTAGTTTACCCGGTAGTCCACCTCCCGTCAAAACGCTTTTGCGCTGAACCATTTCCCGGGCTTTTTTAGCGGCTGCTCTTGCTTGCGCAGCTAAAATAACTTTTTGAATTATCGTTTTGGCATCTCTTGGATTTTCCTCCAGGTAGGCAATCAAAACCCTGCTAAGTGTTGAATCTACAACGCCCATTACATCACTGTTCCCAAGCTTTGTTTTCGTTTGACCTTCAAATTGCGGTTCAGGAACTTTCACGGAAATAACGGCACTCAGACCTTCGCGGAAATCATCACCCTCAATCTCCACTTTTGCCTTTTCAAACAATCCTTCTTTTTCCCCGTAACTTTTAAACACTCTCGTTATTGAGCGGCGGAAGCCAGATACATGCGTACCTCCTTCAATAGTATTAATGTTGTTCACATAACTAAATAAATGCTCCTGGTATCCTGTATTATAAATCATGGCTACTTCTACAGCCACATTGCTTGCTTCATCGTGTCCGTCGCAATAAATTACCGTAGGAAGAAGAGGTTGGCGGTTGCCATTCTTATCTATCAACTCGACAAATTCTACGATACCTCCATCACTATAAAAAGTTTTGCTGTAGGTTTTTCCATCGTCGTCCTTTTCGCGAAGGTCATTAAGGATAATCTTAATTTTTTTATTCAAAAAAGACAATTCCCTTAATCTCCCTTCCAGGATTTCCCTATTGTATTCTGATACAATAAAGATCGAAGTGTCTGGCCAGAATTGTATCGCAGTGCCTGTGGTAGCGCTATCTCCGATTTCACGTACTTTATATTGTGGAATTCCCTTTGCATATTCCTGTTCAAATACTTTTCCGTCCCGGTTCACCGTTACGTGAAATTTGGTACTTAGTGCATTTACGCAACTCACACCTACACCATGAAGGCCACCACTTACCTTGTACGTATTTTTGTCAAATTTTCCGCCGGCATGCAGCACGGTCATTACCACTTCGAGTGCACTGCGATTTTCCTTTTTCATAATTCCGGTAGGAATACCACGGCCATCATCAATTACAGTGATCGAATTATCTTCATTAATGGTAACAACAATATTGTTGCAATAGCCTGCGAGGGCTTCGTCAATTGAGTTATCTACTACTTCATATACAAGATGGTGCAGGCCCTTATTTCCTACATCTCCAATGTACATTGCAGGGCGCTTTCGCACGGCTTCCAACCCTTCTAGGACCTGTATACTATCTGCTCCGTAACCATCTATTTTCTGTGGAATAACGTCGGCTGTTTCTGCTGTCATGTTGAGAGAATAATCGCTGTTTGTGTTTAAAATTTACAATCGCGCAAAGGTACGAATAATAAGGGGTAAAAAGCACAAGGAGTTTCGCACAAAAAGCATCTAATTACGAGGGCAATACGTCGTAATTATCAAGATAAATTATCGGGTAATTATCATAAAAAAAGGAAAGCTGTCAGGGGTTATAAATTTTCTCCGGGGGAAGAGTAATATTCAAAAGCGGGAGTTGAATTATTTCCTTAGATCTCGTATAAGAAGTCGTTTCCCAATCTCCTTTTTCGTCCTTGCTATTTCAATTTTGCATTTTTACTGCTTCGGCTTTTGACCAGTTAGGCCTATCTTTGCAAATATTTTAAAAATGGAATTACCGCAAAATATTTTATCAGTAGCATTGAACCATCCTGTGATGCAGGGGGAAATGGAGCTAGTACAGGAAAAATCTCAAACGATTCCCGGAACTGTTCAGTACCTGATAAAAAGATACCGTAAGCATCCCCAAATGACTTTTGAGGATACGGGCATGCTGGCCTATAACTATAAAAGCGAAGAGAATAAAGAACCGAACCTGGAGCTTGTTTTCTGCATTTCCGGTAACCGCTATTGCAAACAAAAGGATGCAGAGTGTAACTTTTGTAAACATTCGCTCTCACATAATTGCGAAGAAACCGTGGAAACCGTGGATGTTGCAAGTTTCCGTTTTAATTCCGACCATCTTGCGCAATTTTTGAATGGTGTTAAAACGACTACCTTTTCAGAAGATATATTGCACTTCAGGCATACTTCTTCCTTTACTAAAACTTTACCTCTTTGCAGCAAAACCAGGACGGTACTTGATGCGTTGTTGAATCATTCCTATTCCGATAGTTTTGAGAACATTTTTATAAATGCACAGACACAAATGCTGCTGTTATATAGTATGGAATGTATGGCTGGTGAGAGCGAAGATTCATTTACATGTAAATTTTTAGCTAATGAGGCAGATCGTGAGAAAATTGCATTAGCGAGGGAGATACTTTTACAGCATATAAGTGAACCGTTAACGATAAGAGAGTTAAGCAGAAAAGCCGCTATAAATGAATGCTATTTAAAGAAGGGCTTCAAAGAATTATATGGTACTACAATATTTGATTTCTTTCAAAGCCAGCGAATGGAGCATGCGAAATACCTTTTGTACGAAAAAGGATTGAGTGTCACAGATGTATCGGCACTTTTAGGTTATTCCTCTATATCACATTTTTCCACCGCTTTTAAGAAGCATACGGGCCTTAAACCTTGTGAATTGCTTTTCCATTAATTGCTTCCGGATTTTTTTAGGAATTTCAAACTAGCTTTTACGGTATCTCTTATAGATTCTTATGGCAATCATCAGCACAATTGAAAATGCAATAAGTACGGCAATTCCCCAAACCACACTAAGTAATTGCTTCACTACAGCAAGCATTACTATAGCAATTAAGAAAATCGTGGCTACTTCGTTCCAAATCCTTAATTTCTGTGAAGACCAGCGAAAGTCAAGCTTTTGTTGCTGAAGAAAAATAGTATTAAGGCTTAAGTGATATATGAAAAGACCGAGCACAAAAAAAAGTTTTATTAAAAGCCATGCAGGTAAACTGCCATATAATATTCCGATCCAGGTTCCAAAAATTAACGTGAGAATTGCAGAAGGCCAGGTAATTCCGTACCACAGTCTTTTTTGCATGATACTAAACTGGTTTAATAAAATACTTTTCTCCGGTTCAGATTTAGCGTTTGCTTCCGCACTATATACAAAAAGCCTCACCATGTAAAATAATCCGGCAAACCAGGTAACTACAAAAATGATGTGCAGAGCTTTAACGTAGAAATACATGCTGTGAAGTTATTCTAATTATGAATTTTAAAGTTCTATGAAAATATTCCCCTGATAGATTTTTCTCAGGAAACATAGCCCGCTAATGTATCTACCCAAAAAGGATTTGTGTTAAGACAGGGAATCATTTCAAATGATTCTCCACCTGCTCCCATAAATATTTCTCTCCCCCGGATTTTTATTTCTTCCAATGTCTCCAGGCAATCACTTACGAAGGCAGGACAAACGATCAATAATTTTTTTATTCCTTCCGCAGGCATTTCCTGCAATCTTATGTCTGTGAACGGGGTAAGCCATCCTTTTCCCAATCTTGATTGAAAGGAAACGCTATATTTTTCTTTAGGAATATTTAATCTTTCAGTAACCAACCGTGTGGTTGTAAGAACCTGGTGCCGGTAGCAATGAGCGTGTGCAGGCGAAGCCACCTCGCAACAATTTTCCACCTTCAGGCAATGGCATCCTGTAATATCGCTATTACGAATATGCCGCCCGGGCACGCCATGATAGCTGAACAAAAGGTGATCATAGTCCTGTTCAACAAAAGGCCTGAAAACTTCCGAAAGTGCATTTATATAATTTGGCTCGTTGTAAAATGGCTCGATGAAAGTTAGTCTAAACGAATACTTATTTTTTTCATGAATTTCCCGGGAATATTCTGCGGCAGTTTCATAACTCGACATAGCATAATGGGGATAAAGGGGAACTGCAATTACTTCTTCGATACCGGGGGCCTGCTTTAATAAAGCGTCAAACGCTGCTTTTGGATTAGGATTACCATAACGCATGGCTATTTCTACCGGTTCTTCAATTTTAGATTGTAAAGCGGCCTGCAATTGCCTGGTTAAAACAACCAAAGGGGAACCGCCTTTTGTCCATATAGTTTTATAAGCCTCTGCAGATTTTGGCGCACGGAAAGGAACGATTATTCCCTTAACCAACAAAGCCCGCACGAGCCATGATTTATCAATGACCTTTTCGTCCATCAAAAATTCATTAAGATATTTCCTTACGTCAGGAATGTCGGTCGAATCAGGTGAACCAAGATTCATCAATAAAATACCTCTTTTAATCATTTAATTTTTTTAAAATATTCGCAAATGTAAGCAGGTTAAAAATTAAAGCATGGCGGCCAGTCTGTAATTCTTGATGTTCCTGTTATATTATTTGAAATTGAAAGCAACTTGTTATGGAACGATTACGCTTAATATTCTGGAACTTAGTGACTATAATCAGCTACGCTTATGACTATACTCATAACATATTTACTATGTTCGTCTTTCTTTTGTTTAAATTTTTTTAAATAACATTTTACCTTAAACATAAATTTGAAAGCAGTATTTATGACATTTGCATGACATTTCCGGTACCGCATCAAAATATTTTTGCAACACTCCATGATAGTAGTACAAACTGAACATAACTTCCTAAACAATTTTTGCGTAGCAGGCATTAATTATCGTAAGAGCGATATAAGTATTCGTGGTAAATTTTCTCTTTTACCGGAGCAATCTATTTTGTTAATGGAGCAGGCGGTTGCCAAGAAGTTCCCAGGATGTATGGTGCTGTCCACTTGTAACAGAACAGAAATCTATGGCATATGTGATCATCCGCATGAGCTTATAGAAATGCTATGCATACATACCCACGGTAATATGCAGGAGTTTCTTGAGCACGGATATATTTACCAGGGCTCTCCAGCAATCGAACATTTATTCAAAGTTGCTGCAGGATTGGATTCACAAATAATAGGAGATTATGAAATATTGTCGCAGTTGAAGCAGGCGGCAAATATTTCCAAGTTGCACCATTGCTTAAATACTTTCATGGAAAGAGTTGTCAATTTTGCGCTCAGGTCTTCCAAAGAAATAAAAACCAAAACGAGGCTCAGTTCGGGTACGGTATCCGTTTCTTATGCTGCTATTGAAATAATAAAAGAAAGAATTCCTGATGTTGCCGGGAAGAAGATATTGCTCGTTGGCACCGGAAAGTTTGGACATCACATTGGCAAAAATCTTCAAAATTATTTACCAGAATCCGTATTATTTTTTACGAATCGCACGAATATAAAAGCGTTAGAGCTTGCCAAAGAATGCAACGCAACATTTATTCCTTATAAAAAAATGGGGCAGGCTGCTAATAATGCTGATATTATTATCGTAAGCTCTACTGCAGATCAATATACAGTTCATCCTGCCTTCTTTAAAAATCAAAAAGCCCGGTTAATCCTTGATCTCTCTGTTCCCCAAAATGTAGATCCTGCCGTAAAGAACTTATATGGTGTCAAACTATTGAACGTCGATGAAATTTCTATGATCCTCGATAAAACAATTTTGTTAAGACAAACTGAGATTCCGAAAGCATTAGCCATTATAGAATCAACCATGGGGGATACAATGGAATGGTATCGCCGGCATTCTAATAGCCCGCTCCTGCGTAAGATAAAAGAACAGCTTCATAAATTAAATGAAGGTCATTTTAAAGATGAGTACAGTGAAGAAAAAATTCACAAGACAATATCGTCATTAGCTATTCAATTACACAATCAAAATAATAAGGGTTGCCAGTATATTAATGCTTTAAGCAGTTACCTTCACATGAATTGAAAAAGGTAGTTAAGATAGGAACCCGTGAAAGTCAGTTGGCTGTGTGGCAGGCCAGTCTCGTTCAAAGTTTACTCCTTAAGGATAATAACGCATCGGAGCTTGTTTACATAAAAAGCGAGGGTGACGTTGATACGATTACTCCCCTTTACGAATTAGGAGTACAGGGGATTTTTACAAAAGCTCTTGATGCTGCCTTGTTAAATAGGCGAATAGATATTGCTGTTCATTCCATGAAAGACGTTCCCACCATGCTTGCCGCGGGTATTAAGATAGCGGCAGTTTTAGAAAGAGCTTCTTTTAAGGATATTATCGTTTATAAAAATGATTGTTCATTTTTAGAAGATAAAAATAGCATGGCAATAATCGCTACCAGCAGCATTCGCCGCATGGCGCAGTGGCTTCACCGTTATCCAAACCATTCCATAGAAAATCTGAGGGGCAATGTAAACACCCGCTTAAGAAAAGTGGAGGAACATAACTGGAACGGAGCCATTTTTGCAGCTGCAGGCCTTGAGCGTATTCGGCTTCGTCCCACGAATTCGGCTGATCTCGACTGGATGTTACCGGCACCGGCCCAGGGAGCTATCGTGGTAGTTTGCAGAGAGGATGATATTGATTCATATGATATTTGCAATGTGCTGAATCATTCTGATACCGCCATGTGTACAAAAATTGAAAAGGATTTTTTGAGAGCTTTGTCGGGTGGTTGTTCTACGCCAATAAGTGCGCTGGCGCTGGTGAAAGATCATAAAATTGTATTGAAAGGAAGTATTTGCAGCACTGATGGAAAGCAATTAATTGAAATAGAAAAAGAAAGTAGTTATAAGGAGGCAGTAGAACTTGGATATAAAGCCGGTAATGAATTACTGCAAAATTATGAGGTGCAAAAAATAATTGAAGAGGTAAGGAATGCAAAAAAATAGCATACATATATTGAGTACCCGGCCGGTAGGGAAAGCGTTAATTGACGAAGCAGCTTTGCACGATATATTTATTGATGAGATTTCATTTATTGATACAGAAGAACTAATTAATCCCGACACTGAAAAAAAAATAAAGCAACTTTCGGGTGAAAATATCAATGCCGTTTTTACAAGTATGAATGCCGTAGAAGCTGTGAGAGGGCTTATTTCGTCAAATTCTTTATGGAAAATATTTTGCATTGGGAATACCACGAAGCAATTAGCAGAGGATATTTTTGGAAAAGAAAAAATAGCAGGTACAGCGCATAATGCCTCACATTTGGCAGAGAATATTTCTGACAACCCACAAGTAAAAAAAGTGCATTTTTTTTGTGGGGATCAACGGAGGGATGAATTGCCAGAGATTCTAAAAGAAAACAATATTCAAATTGAAGAAATAGTTGTTTATAAAACAATCGAAACGCCACAGGTAATTTCAAAAAAATATGACGGTATCTTATTTTTTAGCCCGAGTGCTGTACAAAGCTTTTTCTTAAAAAATTCTATTACCGGTAATACAAAACTTTTCGCAATTGGAAGTACTACTGCAAATGCGCTGAAACCTTTCACCCAACAACATGTTATTATTGCTGATCTGCCTGGAAAAAAAAATTTAGTTTTCCAGGCCATTAATTTTTTCAGCAAAACTCAAATTTCTTAGATGCAAGTTTTAAAGAACGATTTATTATTAAGAGCCTTAAAAAATGAGAAGGTAGAAAGGCCGCCTGTATGGATGATGAGGCAGGCAGGAAGGTATCTACCCGATTATATTAAGCTAAGGGATAAATATGATTTTTTTACCCGTGTGCAAACGCCGGAGCTTGCCACAGAAATTACCTTACAGCCAATTGACCAGGTAGGGGTTGATGCTGCCATTATTTTTTCCGATATTCTTGTCATTCCACAGGCAATGGGCCTTGAAGTTTTAATGGAAGAAGGAAAGGGCCCTTCGTTGCCCAATGTTATTAAGACACAAAAAGATATTGATGCGTTAACTACCGATAGCGTAGAAGAAAAATTGAGTTATGTAACAAGTGCATTGTCGCTTACGAAAAAGGAATTAAACGGCCGTGTTCCGCTAATTGGCTTTGCCGGTGCTCCCTTTACCATCTTGTGTTACATGATAGAAGGCAAAGGAAGCAAAACTTGGGATAAAGCCAAACAGTTTTGTTTCACTGAGCCGGACATGGCTCATAGCTTGCTACAAAAAATTACTGACACAACTATCAAATATTTAAAAGCCCAGGCAAAGGCTGGTGCCGATGTATTGCAGGTCTTCGACAGTTGGAGCGGTTGCTTAAGTCCGGCTGATTTTAAACTTATAGCCCAGCCATATTTATTACAAATTGCTGACGCTTTAAAGGATGTTGCTCCCGTTATTTTATTTCCAAAAGGAAGCTGGTATGCACTAAAAGATCTTAGCGAAAGCAGCGCTGCCGGACTTGGACTTGACTGGTGCATTACTCCGCAATATGCGCGGGAATTAACAGGCAATAAAATAACACTGCAAGGTAATTTTGATCCTGCAAAATTATTAGCGCCTGTTTCAGTAATTAAAAAAGAGGTGAAGAAAATGATAGATGATTTCGGTGCGCAGAATTATATTGCTAACCTTGGACATGGTATTACGCCGAATGTTCCTGTTGATAATGCGAAAGCTTTTGTAGAAGCGGTGAAGGAATACGAACCGTGAGTTGTGAGTGCTGAATAGTAAGTTCTAAAGTTTATAAAGTGACTAAAAGTATAAAAGAAGATTGGATATCATTTATTGAGGATCTGCAGAACCGCATCTGCAAAGCATTAGAAGATTCTGACGGGAAGGGTAAATTTATTGAAGATAAATGGGAAAGAGAACAAGGCGGTGGTGGTAAAACAAGGGTTATTGCAAATGGTAATGTTTTTGAAAAAGGTGGTGTAAATACTTCAATAGTATTTGGTGATGTAACTGAGGCGATGAGGACACAATTAAAAATTGCAGGATCAAAATGGTTTGCCTGTGGTATAAGTATAGTGATGCACCCGGTAAATCCTTTCGTGCCAACGGTACATTGCAACTATCGCATGTTTGAATTATATAATCAATCCAACGAAGTGATTGACCGATGGTTTGGTGGCGGCACGGATCTTACACCTTACTATTTAATTGAAGAAGATGCGAAACTTTTTCACCAGGTTTACAAAGCCGCATGCGATGAATTTGATTCTTCCTTCTATCCAAAATTTAAAAAAGATTGTGATAATTATTTTGTGAATTGGCACAGGAATGAAGAGCGACGCGGCATTGGTGGAATTTTTTATGACTACGAACGGCCAAATGAAAACCACGATATAAATTTTTGGATGAACTTCGGAAAAAAATGCGGAGAATCTTTTATTACCTCTTATATCCCTATCGTTGAAAAAAGAAAGAATACGACTTACAATGCTCCACAAAAACATTGGCAGGAAATACGGAGGGGGAGATATACCGAGTTTAACCTTGTACATGACAGGGGGACATTATTTGGCCTAAAAACAAATGGCAGAACAGAAAGTATTTTAATGAGCCTGCCACCAACCGTAAGATTTGAATATAATTATAAGCCACAACCAGGTAGTGAAGAGGATAAAATTTTGCAGGCGTGTTTGCACCCGAGAGAATGGGTAACGAGATGACCAGGTAAAATTGATAAACTTAAGAATTGTAAATTTGTAAAAAAATCATTTATGAGTTTAGCTGAAAAAAAACAGAGCCTGCTTCATATGATTGAAGATGCAGATGAAAAACTTACTGGATTATTAATAGCATTAGCAAACGAATACATTGATGCCGATCAGGAATATTCCAAAGAAGAATTAAATTTTTTTAGGGATCGCAGAAAGGCTTTCTATGATAATAACAAATCTGGATCTTCTGTTGAAGCCGTTCATGACAGAATTCGCAGAAATTATAAAAATGGATTATAAAATTATAATTTCTGCCGAAGCGGAAAAAGACACGAAGGAAGCTTATTGTTATTATGAAAAAGAAAAATCCGGATTAGGTGACCGATTCCTTGTTGAGTTAGATAACTTTTATGAAAAATTAAAACGCCACCCCACTTACTACTCCTTTGTCGATGAAGAAAAAACAACCCGGTCTCTTGCCTTAAAAGTTTTCCCTTATAAAATTATTTACGAAATAACAGAGGAAGAATTATACGTGTTTGCTATACATCATTCCAGCAGGAATGACATTCATTTCATTAATAGATTATAAAATGTATTTACAGAGACGAAACAGAATCTTAAGACAATCACCTGCTATCAGGAGCATGATGGCTGAGACAGTTTTAACACCCAATGATTTTATCGCCCCGCTTTTTATTGACGAAGGCGAGAATGTAGCTTTTGAAATTCCTTCAATGCCGGGTTATTACAGGCGCTCGATAGATGGCACATTGAAAGAAGTGAAAGAATTGTGGAGTATGGGAATCAAAAGCATTTTGCTATTCATAAAGGCGCCAGATGAACTAAAAGATAACACCGGAAAAGAGGCCTGGAACCCTGACGGCTTAATGCAACGCAGTATAAAAGCTATCAAAGACGCAATCCCTGAAATGGTAATAATGACTGACGTAGCGCTTGATCCGTACTCTTCGTATGGGCACGATGGAATCGTTGAGAATGGGGAGATTGTGAACGACCCGACTGTGGAGGCGCTCGTGAAAATGAGCATTAGTCATGCACACGCCGGCGCTGATTTTGTTGCTCCCAGCGATATGATGGACGGACGAATTGGTGCAATCCGCGAAGCATTGGAAAAAAACAATTTTACCAAAACAGGAATCATGGCTTATAGTGCAAAATATGCTTCCTGTTTCTATGGGCCGTTCAGAGATGCCTTGGATTCAGCTCCCGGCTTCGGTGATAAAAAAACCTACCAGATGGATTACGCCAATCGCATTGAGGCAATAAAAGAAGCAGAGATTGATGAGGATGAAGGAGCAGACATTGTAATGGTAAAACCGGCCATGGCTTATCTTGATATTATAAGAGAAGTAAAAAATGCCGTAACCATACCCGTGAGCGCTTACCACGTAAGTGGTGAATACGCCATGATAAAAGCTGCAGCAAAAATGGGATGGATAAATGAAGAAAAAGCAATTCTTGAAAGCTTAACTTCTATAAAAAGAGCCGGGGCAGATTTGATCGCTACCTATTTTGCAAAGGATGCGGTAAGACTTTTGAATTTGTAAACCTTTGAGATAAAATTTATTTTTGTTAGATGTAGTCCTAAAAAAAGAGTAAATAATTTCAACCAATACCATTTATGTCAGAAGTAATTTTAAAAAATAAAATTCGAAAAAGCCTCGACAACATGGATGCTAAACAATTGCAATCTGCATGGCACATTTTACAGGCAATTTCCGTCCAAAAAAAATATGCTGATATAACTGTTGACCATTCTGCCATTGACAAAAAGATCGCCAAAGGCATACAACAATTAGATAATGATGAAGGAACAGATTTCGGTACTTTTTTAAATGAAATAACAACTGCTTATGGCAGCAAGCGCTAAGCAGTATTCTATAAATATTTCTCCTCACGCAAAAGAAGATATTTTAAATATTATTATTCATCTAAAAGGGAATTGGGGACCAAAGGTTGTTGAGGAGTTTCTCCAAAAATTAGTCGTTTTTTATCGCCTTATTTTAATAAATCCTAAGCTGTTTGGATATTATAATAAAAGACAGAAAATTAGAAAGTACGTAATTACAAAGCACAATACTATCTATTATCGTATTAAAAAAGATGAGGTGCAAATTATAACTGTATTTGATACCAGGCAAAATCCCGCCAAATTGAAAAAAATTATAAATAAATCATAATATCTGCTTATCTCGTACAACTCACTAATCACAAATTTCATTTTATCATATTTGTTCCAGCTTTACTTTTTCTTTTATCTTTTTTTTCGTAACAACAAACTTTAACCATGAATATAAATTCCAGTATCAATCTTTTTTCCCGTGCTCAACAATCAATCCCCGGTGGTGTAAATTCTCCCGTGAGAGCTTTTAAAAGCGTTGGCGGTACTCCTATATTTATTAAATCTGCAAAGGGAGCATACCTGTATGACGAAGATCAAAACCAATATATAGATTATATCAATTCATGGGGGCCAATGATTCTTGGCCATGCATACGAACCGGTTGTAAAAGCTATCCGGGAAAAAGCCGAATACTCGACCTCTTTTGGCGCGCCTACCGAATTAGAAATAGATATCGCCGAACTCATTAAATCAATGGCGCCAAATATTGACCTGGTGAGGATGGTAAGCAGTGGCACCGAAGCATGCATGAGCGCATTGAGATTAGCAAGAGGATATACGGGAAGAAACAAGTTCATAAAGTTTGAGGGTTGCTATCATGGCCACGCAGATTGCTTTTTAGTAAAAGCAGGAAGCGGTGTTGCGACATTAAATATTCAAACTGTTCCGGGTATTACCGCCGGCGTATCTATGGATACACTTACAGCTCCTTATAATAACCTGGATGCGGTAACAGAACTTGTGAAAGAAAATACGGGAGAAATAGCTGCAATCATTATTGAACCTGTCGGAGGAAATATGGGATGTATATTACCACAACCAGGATTTTTGGAAGGTTTGAGAAAAATTTGCACGGAAGAAAATATCATCTTGATTTTCGATGAAGTGATGACCGGCTTTAGATTAGCGGCCGGCGGTGCCCAGGAAAGATTACATATAGGTGCTGACCTGGTTACTTTTGGAAAAGTAATTGGAGGCGGATTACCGGTTGGTGCATTTGGAGGGAAAAAAGAAATCATGCAGCACATCGCACCGTTAGGAAATGTTTACCAGGCTGGCACATTGAGTGGAAATCCCATTGCAATGATTGCGGGATTCACAATGCTGAGCAATTTAAAAAATGATTCAACTATTTATGAAAGCCTTGATAGGAAAACCAAATATTTGGGGGATGAAATGCATAACATTCTCAGTCGAAAGTCAATCCCACATCGTATCAATCAAATAGGGAGCATGATAAGCCTTCACTTCTCAGATAATGAAGTTATTGACTTCGAATCTGCATCTGGTTCTGATATTTCAATGTTTAATAAACTATTTCATCACATGCTGGAAAATGGTATCTACTTGCCACCATCTGCCTATGAAAGCTGGTTTTTAAGTAATGCATTAACTTCCGCCGACCTTGATAAGACATGCTCTGTTCTGGAAGAATTTGATTTCAACTAATGACTTTGTTAAATTCGACAATAGGGCAAAAAAACAGGGTGAAGAAATAAATCCTTCACCCTCCCCAATAAAATTCCTATACCAGTAAGATTTTTTTCAAAATTATCTGTCCAATACTTAAATTTCAATAATAATCGTAAGCATTTTCAGAAGTATTACCAGGGTTTTTCCGTTAGCAACGGCCATTACACACTCACAGGGAGTATATTTGTTGAATTGAGTATTTCTAATACTATGCCAAAGGAAGTCCTGTCCAGTCTGAAAGCGTATGTTTTCACGGATCTGGCTTATTTACTATAAGTTTCTATTATTTGCAACGAAATAGGCTGCACTAAATGGGGGAATTGTTGACAATTCACATCTCTATCGGGACGAATCTGGGTATGATGCTCCCCAAAGCGGTTTCCCGTAGTTATATACTGCGTTAATTCATACCTTTGCATCCCTTTTTTAATATAATAGAATGCGTAATTAAATGAAGCAGAAATACACAGAGTATAAACAGTTGAATCTTACGCAAATAGCTTCGGAAATGCTCCAAATATGGAACAAAAATGAAGCCTTTGAAAAGAGCATTTCTATTCGGGAAGGTTCACCGCATTTCGTTTTTTACGAGGGGCCGCCAAGTGCGAATGGAATGCCCGGAATTCATCACGTAATCTCCCGAACACTTAAAGATCTTGTGTGCAGGTATAAAACTATGCAGGGTTTCCAGGTTCAGCGCAAAGGAGGGTGGGATACTCATGGCTTACCAATTGAACTCGGCGTAGAAAAGTCGCTTGGGATTACTAAAGAAGATATAGGAAAAAAAATAACAGTAGAAGAATACAATGCCACCTGCCGCAGGGAAGTGCTTAAATTCAAAGATAAATGGGATGAATTAACAAAAAAAATGGGCTATTGGGTTGACCTTAATAATCCATACATCACCTTCGAAAATAATTACATCGAAACATTATGGTGGTGTTTAAAAGAATTGTACAATAAAGATCTTTTATATGAGGATGTAAGTATTCAGCCGTATTCACCTGCAGCAGGAACTGGTTTAAGCTCACACGAGTTAAACCAGCCGGGTACGTATAAAGATGTGAAGGACACGAGTGTTGTCGCGATGTTTAAGGGTGTAAAAAATGAGAAGTCACAAAGCTTATTCGATTCAGCCCAAACGGATGATTTGTTTTTTCTCGCCTGGACTACCACACCGTGGACGCTTCCCTCAAACCTGGGGCTAACAGTCGGGCCAAATATTGAGTACCTCGTTGTTCGCACGTTCAACCCTTATAGCGGTAAACCTTGCGCAGTTATTTTGGCAAAAAATTTATTACATAAATATTTCCCTGAGCACCTTGATGAATGGATAGAAGGAAATAGTACCGAATTGTATGCAGCATTAATAAACTGGCTTGACAAAGGCTCTGATGAAGACATTATAGAACAAAACGCAGGTGCCTTAAAATCTGAATTTGACATTCTTATAAAAAAGAAGCAGCTACCGTACAAAGCGCTGCTTACATGTAAGGGCTCTGAAATCGAAGGATGTGAGTATGAACAGCTTTTACCTTCTGAATCAAATACTTTAGAAAAAATTCGTGAAATAACTCCCGTAGCCGAACCTTTTAAAGTAATAACCGGCGATTTCGTCACTACCGAAGATGGTACAGGTATCGTTCATACAGCGCCGGCTTTTGGCGCAGATGATTTTAAAGCAGGCAAAAAAAATAATCTCGGCATTTTAACTCTTGTTGATAAGGAAGGTAAGTTTGTGGATGGTGTTGGTGAATTTACCGGCCGTTTTGTAAAAAATTATAAAGACGATCCGCATCATGAAGATGTGAATGTGGACATATCGGTAAAGTTGAAAAAAGAAAACCGGGCCTTTAAAGTAGAGAAGTATGAGCACAATTATCCGCATTGCTGGCGCACCGATAAACCCATAATTTATTATCCGCTTGATGCATGGTTTATAAAAACAACTGCAAAGAAGGAGCGGATGATAGAGTTGAACAATACAATTAACTGGAAACCTGCTTCCACGGGTACAGGCCGTTTTGGTAACTGGCTGGAAAATATGGTGGACTGGAACCTGAGCCGGAGCCGCTTTTGGGGAACGCCTTTACCTATTTGGCGTACTGAAGATGGTGACGAAGAAAAATGCATCGGATCTATTGACGAACTTAAACAAGAAATCAAGAGTTCAATTGCTGCGGGAATTATAAAAGTTACTACGAATGAAAAAAACACTCACGGAGTGACAGGCTTTATAGAAAAACTTACTTCCGATCTGCATAAGCCTTTTGTCGATGATATTGTATTGGTGTCCAAAAATGGGAAACCAATGAAGCGTGTTCCTGATCTTATCGACGTATGGTTCGACAGCGGTGCCATGCCTTATGCTCAATGGCATTTCCCATTTGAAAACAAAGAACAATTTGAAAAAAATTTCCCGGCAGATTTTATTGCTGAAGGCGTTGATCAGACGAGAGGCTGGTTTTATACCTTACATGTATTAGGTGCTTTATTATTTGATAGTGTCGCCTATAAAACTGTAATAAGCAACGGGCTTGTTCTGGATAAGAGCGGCAATAAAATGAGCAAGAGAATCGGCAATGTGGTTGATCCGTTTGAGACACTTGAACTTTTCGGCCCTGATGCGACGAGGTGGTATCTTATTACGAATGCATCACCATGGGACAGTTTAAAATTTGACATAGAAGGAATAAAGGAAGTACAGCGCAAATTTTTTGGGACCTTATATAACACTTACCAGTTTTTTTCCCTATATGCAAATGTGGATGGTTTTACTTTTGAAGAAAAGTATATTCCAGTAAACGAGCGTCCGGAAATTGATCAATGGATTATTTCAACGCTAAACTCGCTGATAGAAACTGTAAATAAGAACCTGGATGAATATGAACCCACACAGGCAGGCAGGGCAGTTGAAAGTTTTGTTAATTCACAGTTAAGTAACTGGTATGTAAGGCTTTGCCGCCGCAGGTTCTGGAAGGGTGAATATGAAAAGGATAAAATATGTGCTTATCAAACACTATACGAATGCATGCAGGTAATAAGCAGGCTTATTGCTCCTATCGCTCCTTTTTTCGCGGACTGGTTATTTATCAATCTCAATAATGTAACGCAGCAGTTTCCAAATGAATCTGTACACCATACATTTTTTCCAAAAGCCGATGATAAGGCAATTGATAAAGATCTTGAAGAACGGATGGAATTGGCGCAGGACATATCTTCCCTTATTTTATCCCTTCGCAAAAAGGTTAATATTAAAGTAAGACAGCCGCTTCAAAAAGTTATAATTCCTGCAAATGACCCGGCCACAGAAATAAAGATTAAGAAGATCGAAAACATCATTAAGTCGGAAACAAATATTAAGGAAGTTGAGCTTTTACCAGCCGATAATAATTTTATCAAGAAAAAAGCGAAAGCTAATTTCAAGACCCTTGGTAAAAGACTTGGCACTAAAATGAAGTGGGCGGGAGAAAAGATACAGGCGCTAACCGATATCGAAATTGGTAAAATTCAGCAGGAACATTTTCTCCTGAATCCTGATTATGAAGTTAAAAAAGAAGAACCTATATATATTTCACAAGAAGACATTGAAGTTTCAACAAATGAGATACAGGGGTTTGAAATTGCTATAAAAGGAAATCTTACCATAGCACTTGATATTGAACTCACAGCCGTTTTAAAAAATGAAGGTTTTGCAAGAGAGTTTGTAAATAGAATTCAAAATATAAGGAAAGAAAAGAATTTTGACCTTACTGACAAAGTTGTTGTAAAAGTGGCAGATGATCCCGGTGCAAAGGCTGCAATTACTGAATTTAATAACTATATTTGCGCCGAAATTTTAGCAGATAAGCTGGAATTTGTGCAAGAAATTACAGATGGCGCTTCAATTGAAGTAAATAATTACTCTTTAACAGTGATGGTAACCAAAAAGGAAAATTAGTATGGCTAAACAGAAACAAAAGTCTATACCGGCTTCAAAGAAACCGGCGGCAGGTAAAAAAAATGCAGTTCAAGGTAAAAAAGCCTCTGCTGGTGCTTTAAAAAAGCCTGTTAAAAAAGCAGCACCAAAAAAACCTGTAGCCAGTAAATCCGTGGCAAAGAAAAAAGTGGCAGCAAAGAAAGCGGCACCTGTTAAAAAGCAGGCGGCTCCCAAAAAATCGCCTGCAAAAAAAGCAGCTAAACCTATTTTAAAACCTGCACCTGCTAAAAAAGCTGCTAAGTCGGTTGCTAAAAAAGCAGCACCAAAAAATTTGGCGAATACTAAAAAGACTTCTGTTAGTAAATCAACAGGAAAGGAAAAAAAGGCATCTGTACCTATTAGCAAAAAAATAATGGAAGCTCCTGTAAAACAGGTAAAGCCAGTGGATAAATCAGTATCCCTGAACGGAGGTGGTCATCAGCAAAAGTTAAAGACCGCTGTAGCAAAAACTTCCGGAAAAGGCCACGAGAGCAAAAAAGCACAAAAACCTTTTGTGATGCCTAAGACTACCACCGAGAAGGCACGAAAGTATGAACCGCAATTTGTAAAATCGGTATTGGACCAGGTACCGGAAGAAAATAACGGACCAAGCATGAGATATAGTGACAATGAATTAGTAGAATTCAGAGATCTTATTACAAGAAAATTGGAAACTGCAAAAAAAGAACTAGGTTATTTACAAGGGCTTATTACCCGTAAAGATGAGATGGGTGGCGACGATACTGATAATCGCTACATGACAATGGAAGATGGAAGCCTGAGTATGGAAAGAGAGCAGCTTAGCCAAATGGCAAGCCGCCAGATCACTTTTATAGATCATCTTGAAAAAGCAATGATGCGCATAGAAAACAAAACGTACGGTATTTGCAGGGTGACCGGAAAGCTTATTGATAAAGCCCGCCTGAGAGCAGTACCACATGCTACTTTATCGATAGAAGCAAAAATGGGAATCTCAAAATAATAAGAACACATTTGTAATTTTGTAAAGGGAACTATTAATTTAGTTCTTTTTTTTTTGTCGAACTTTTTATATTTAACTATGCTAAGAAAACTGAGAACCGTTATTTATCATGTAAATGACTTGCAAAAAGCAACAGAGTGGTACACACTTGTTACTGGTATAAAGCCCTATTTCGTCGAAGGCTATTATGTAGGTTTCAACATTTATGGTTGCGAACTTGGTCTTGATCCTGCTACGGAAGAAGTAAAAGGAGGTACGCAATCTGTTGCTTATTGGCTGGTAGATGATATCGAAGAAAGCGTTGGGATTTTTACAAAGCATGAGGCAAAAATTATAAGCCCTGTTACTGTTGTTGGCGACGGTATTAAAGTAGCTACAGTCCAGGATCCCTTTGGTAATTGCATTGGTTTAATTGAAGAAAATAATGCATCTTAATTTACTTAACCTCCTGCATCATCACCAGCTTTTTATAAAAGCCATCATTTTCCATAAGATTATCGTGGGTGCCTCTTTCTACTATTTTACCTTTTTGCAACACGATAATTTCATCGGCATGCCTTATAGTACTTAAGCGATGAGCGATCACAATACTGGTGCGATTGCTCATAAGATTATTGATGGCATCTTGCACGAGCCTTTCACTTTCGGTATCAAGAGAAGATGTCGCTTCATCTAAAATTAATATGGGAGGGTTTTTTAAAACGGCTCTTGCTATGGTAGCTCTTTGTTTTTCTCCGCCACTTAATTTATTGCCACGCTCGCCAATGTTTGTTTCGTAACCATCTTCTTTGTTCACAATAAAATTATGCGCATTGGCAATCTTTGCAGCTTCAATTATCTCTTCATCGGTTGCGTTATCCTTGCTTAATGCAATATTATTGGAGATCGAGTCATTAAAAAGTATGGCTTCCTGGGTTACGATTCCCATCTGGCTTCGTAAAGATTCAAGTGAATATTCTTTGATATTTATACCATCGATAAGGAGCTCTCCCGATCCCACATCATGAAAACGGGGCACAAGATCAACCAATGTACTTTTGCCTGCACCGGAAGAACCTACCAATGCAATGGTTTTTCCCTTTTGTATTTTTAGATTTATGTTTTCGAGGGTGACTTTATCCTCATAAAAAAAAGAAACATTTTTGAACTCGATGCTGTCTTCAAAGGCCAGGAGTTTTTTAGGGTTTTTTATTTCAACAATGGACTCTTCTTCGTGCAATAAATCTTCTATACGCTCAACACTTGCTGAACCTTTGCGAATATTATATGATGCCGAAGACAAAGATTTCAAAGGTTGAATTACCTGCGAAAAAATAACTATATAAGCCAAAAAATCTCCTGGATCCAGGAATGTATTTTGCAAAACAAGCTTGCCACCATACCAAAGGACACATACTACTGCTCCAATTCCAAGAGTCTCACTTACGGGAGAGGCAAGATCCCGTCTTCTGTTAGCCCGATTCTTTATCGCAAAGAGCTCATCATTTTGAGTTGTGAATTTTCTAAATTGCTTCTTCTCGGCGTTGAATCCTTTGATGATACGAATACCACCTAATGTTTCATCTATTGTGGATAGAATGGTCCCGAGCTTTTCCTGCACACGAGTACTTTGCTTTTTTAGCGATCGCCCGATTCTCCCTATGATTAAACCGGAGAATGGTAAAAAAAGTAATAGAAACAGAGTGAGCTGCGGACTTAAAATAATCATGTAAATAAAGAACAGGATTATGGTGACAGGCTCACGAAAAATAACTTCTAAAAAATTCACAATCGAGGCTTCCACATCAGCAAGGTCATTTGTAAGCCTGCTCATGATATCCCCTTTTTTCTGATCATTAAAATACCCCACGGGAAGCGCAAGAATTTTTTTAAACATGTTGGTACGCATGTCATTTATTATAATATTGCGAATAGGGGTTAAAAAATAAGTAGACAGATAGAGAAATATATTTTTGAGAATAATAGAAGTTAACACCAAAACACAAATAATTGCAAGCGCTTTTACTTCACCATCCGGAGTTTGAATTAGATGATAAAGCCATGTCTTAAAATGATTGATAGGATTGATCCTGGAGAAAAAACTTGTATTCTCCGAGACGGATTCAAGTGTGTTTTGTTTTTTGAAAATAAGGAGTAAAAAAGGGCTTAGAAGACCCAAAGAAATTACAGAAAACAGGTTTGAAAGAACATTGAAACTAAAGTATGTAAAAATTAACCGGGGGTATTTTGAAACATAACGGAAAATAACTCGTAAACTCTTCATCTAAGCTATTGAAATGCAAATATTTTTAATAATGGCAAAGTAACTAATTTTACAATGATCAATAGCTAAATATATGACTGAAGGAAAAAGGCAAAAGCAGGTAGCAGTGGAGATATCCAAAGTCCTGAACGAAGTATTTTTAAGAATGGGGTTGAACATGCAGGACGGAGGAATGGTTTCTATTTCATCCGTAAAGTTAACTCCAGACCTGTATGAAGCAAGAATTTATTTAAGCATGTTCCAGGTAAAGGATCCGGAAAGTGTGCTTGAAAAGTTTAAAGACCGGAGCAGCGAAATACGTGGAGAGCTTGGAAATACCATGCGGCATCAGTTGCGGAGCATCCCTCAACTTACTTTTTATATTGATGATACACTTGACTACGTTTTTAAAATCGAAGAGTTGCTGGAAAATATAAAAAAAGAGAAACCTGAGTAAGAGATCCTGGTCCAGCAGTTAGTCTTAGTCTATTGACCGGTTATCAATTTTCAACTATCAACTTCCCAAAACTTGTATTTAAAATTTGCGTGGAGATATTTTAAGGCAAAAAAAAGTACCAATGCAATTAATATTATTTCATGGGTAACGGCAGGAGTAATTGCATTTTCTACCATGTGCCAAATACTGGTTCTAAGTGTGTTCAATGGTTTTGAAGGCCTTGTGCAATCGCTCTATTCTAATTTTTATTCGGATGTAAAAATTGTTCCATCAAAAGGGAAAACCATCTTCTTATCTCCCGCTCAAATTCAGGAAATAGGAAAACTCAATGATGTAAAAGGAATCTCTCTTGATGCGGAAGAAAAGGCGTTACTGCAAAATGGCGAACAACAAACCGTTGTTTTGCTCAAAGGTGTCGACGATAACTATTCAAAAGTTTCCGGTGTACCGCAAAATATGCTGCATGGTCTTTATGATGTTGGAACTACTGATGCGCCGAAGCTGGTTTTGGGTTCGGGAATAGAATACGCAATAGGTGTTCAATCAGACAAAGACCTTTTCCCAATTACGGTTTTCCTTCCTAAAAAATCATCCGCCGGAAACTCAAACCCCCTGGCTGCATTGAGTGAAGGAAATGCCAATACCGCCGGCAGCTTTGCCATTCAACAGGACTTTGATAATAAATATGTAATTACAAATCTTGGCTTTGTAAAGCAACAGATGAATTATGCGCCTAAT
>JBBSBD010000079.1:0-23458 GCA_038251675.1 Chitinophagales bacterium
GCGGATGCATGCGTGTTTTTAGGTTCTGATCTTTCAACTTACATCACAGGTCAGGTGTTGCAGGTTGATGGAGGTATGCTTACCTAAAAAGGCTTACTTAATTTTATTTTAAAAGTCTACCTGTAGCAGACTTTTCCTTTCTATCCGTGCTGGTACGGAGTACACTTTACCCATTCGTTGGTATTGTTTCTTTTTTTGATGAGGTCAACTTTCGGGTCAAATAAAATCCGTTTACTGAACCCTAATTCTCAAACTCATGAAGAAGAAATTATTAATGCTTATGTTGGCATTATTTATCGCGGCACCTATGCTAGTAGCCCAACAACTGGAACTTGAAAAGACTTATAAAATATCCAGGGCATCCAAAAGGGGAGAGCTTTCCGGCCTGGATTACGACAAAGAAGCCAAGACATACACGTTGACATACTTTACAGGACAAAAGAAAAACACATTCAAATACGAACAATATGTATTTGACACTGATTTCAATTTCATCAAAGATGGTGAATTTGAAGAAGATGCAGAAAAAATGAAGAAAAAATTCAAATGGTTTCGGTTCAAAGGAGAAACCTATGTAACCGAAGGAAACACTATGGAGAATAATATGATGGGAACACTGGTGTTAAAAAAGAAAAGAATCACCAGCACCTACAAATGGCTGCTGGGTGGTTATACTAGCAAGACCGACATATTGGAAAAAGTAAAACCAAAAACAGATGACGGTAATACATATACGGCAATCACTTCTGCAGAAGACGACATCAATGGAGACTTATACATCTTAGCTACCGTTAAACCAAAAATGAGTGCCAAGGGCAACGAAGATGTGGGAGCCATGCGCCTATTAAAATTTAATAAAGATCTTGATTTAGTAAAGACCCTCGAATTTGATTTTCCGTATACACAATCCTTAGCATTTGGGCGAGCTCTTGAAGTGCCCGACTTCGACAACCCAGAAAACACAGGCGTAGAGGGTATCGTATTTGTTTTTGCTCCATCCAACGCAATGGGCAAAAAGAAAGCAGACCCTAACAATAATAATTACACCTATATCGCTGTAAATGCTGATTGTAAAATCACTGAGCGATTTAATTTCGAAAGCCCTGCCAGCAATTGGCGAATTGACGAAGTATTAACTTTTGATAATGGTGATAAGTATTTTTATGGCCCTGCGGCTGCCGGTAAGGATAAATATTTTAATGAAGGAGTAAAACCTGGCTTTGGGAACCAAAATGGTGAAGTAAAATTTAAAGCGGTTCAATTGCTTAAGGCATCTGGCGGCAAGCTTGCCTATATAACTGAAACAAGTCTTGACGAGTTTAAAGCCAAACAACAATTTCCACCTAATCAAAAAAAGACGCCAGACTATAATGGACGTGAGTTTGCTGTGAGATCATATGAATTTGGCACAAATGGAGATCTATATGTACTAGGTCAAAACTATGACAAGAACAAAGAGGGGCAAATAAAACGATTTGAAGACGTGCTTGGATTTCATTTCGACACCAATGGAAAGCTAAGAGCGCAGTATGGACTAGACACAAAAGAAGCCGGTGTTACCATCGAAACCAGTACGCAATATCACATCACCTATATGGTGGTTAGTCAATTGACTACCACGTATGCTTGTCCTCAGCAATTAATCGAAGGTACTGATGGAAACATGTATTGGATCTTGCAGGAAATTAAAGGCATGCGTGAAGGAAAACTACTCACTTATCCACGTATTGGGCGTATTACCCCCGGTGGTGCAACAATGACTGATCTCGTAACATTTGGTAAAGGAGCAGGATATTATCTCAATCCAAATTATCCAACATTGGAAACAGACAAGGGTGAAACGCTTGTCTTCTTTGGTGCCGATAAGCCCGGAAAAGAAT
Organism: Chitinophagales bacterium; assembly: GCA_038251675.1. Classification (GTDB taxonomy): domain Bacteria; phylum Bacteroidota; class Bacteroidia; order Chitinophagales; family Chitinophagaceae; genus Ginsengibacter. The sequence goes on from JBBSBD010000079.1 coordinate 1,881, forward strand.
TATGGTTTGCCCGTGTTAAACTAAAATAAAATCTGGTTGGTTTTTGTTTAAAAGCGCGGAGAGTTCTCCGCGCTTTTTTTTACATCTTCACTTTTGTGTTACCCCCTTTCTCCAGGGAAATATCTATTGGTCGATTAGTTTTCCACGAGCCCCCTGTGAAATCAGGTGCATCAATTGATTTGGAACGATTCGCAACAGATTGTTCACTCAACGGTGCGACAGCACTCCACAGCGCGGCATCATATACATCCATGTCAACGGGAAGTCCGTTTCGCAAACAGTCGATGGTTCGCCAATCCATTAGAAAATCCATTCCTCCGTGGCCACCCACTTGTTTCGCCAACTCGCCAACTCTTTTTACAATAGGAGGCTGATATTGCGTTTCAAGTTTTGCAAACTCCTCCGCGTTCATCCAATCTTCATCACCAAAAGCAATCTTTGGAGGATCCGGATATTTTAATGCAGAACCTTTTGTGCCACTGATTTTATGAATACGTGAATAGATGTTTGGTGATGACACATCATGTTGCAGCATAATTGTTTTACCCTTAACCGTTTTTATCGTTGTAACATTCATATTACCACGATAAGATTTAGTGGCAAAGTCTTTATAGAATTCATCCTTGGCAGCCAGCTCTTTTGCTTTCGAACTCATAGTAAAATCATTCGTGGATGTTGACACAAGATAGTCTAATCTATCCCCCCGGTTTATATCCAATGCCTGAGCAACCGGGCCCAAACCATGAGTAGGATATAGGTTTCCATTTCTAAAGTTTTCCTTGAGCCGCCACATATCGTAATAGCCATCTTTATCAAAATTAAGGTTCAGTAGATCATGGTTATAAGCACCTTCGGCATGTACTATTTCTCCAAATAAACCTTGTCTAGCCATATTGAGTGTGAGCAGCTCAAAAAAATCATAGCAGCAGTTTTCAAGAATAATGCAATGCTTTTTCGTACGCTCGGATGTTTCCACTAATTGCCAACACTCTTCTATTGTTTTAGCTGCGGGTACTTCAATACAAACATGCTTACCGTGATTCATTGCGTAAACAGCCATGGGTGCATGTAAACTCCAGGGAGTCGCAATGTATATCAAATCAATGTCAGGCCTGTCGCACATTCGTTTCCATTCCTCGGCCTTACCCGTATATACGTCTGGATTCTGCCCTGAATTTTCAAGTGATTTTTTTACAGCGTTTACCTTCTCTGGTCTGATATCGCAGAGTGCCTTTATGTACACACCATCTATTTTACTCATGCGGTTTACGGCATCCGGCCCACGATTACCAAGACCGATGAATCCTATTCGCACCGTTTCCAATTTAGGCGCAGCATATCCACACATATTAAATTTTTGCGCAAACGATTTTGCCATGTCACCAAAGCTACCCACACCTTCATCGTTAGGCTTTGCGTTAACGTTTAACACGCCAGCGCCAGCGAGGCTTAACCCAGCAAGACTGGTGGCCTTCAAAAAATTTCTTCTGTTTTGTTTCATGATTTAAAATTTTATCGACATTAAATCCAAATGGTTTACCTTAAATATTCAAGAAATTTTTGTGGCAAAAAAACTACGCAAACGTTTCGTTGGTTCTTTTGTGGATAACATATTGTCGCATTGAGCTATTATTGTTAAAGATACTGTACCTAAAACCACATTCCATGAGCGCTTTGAAACGAAGAGATTTTTTAAAACACTCTATGATAGCAGGGCTTGGCACAACACTTGGCAATTTTGAGACTTCAGCAGAGACTATGGAAAGAGATAAAATAAAACCATCTGTCTCAGCAAAAAAGATAATTGTGGGTGGCGGTGGAATAGGTGGTTTATGCACGGCCTATGAGTTAATGAAAAAAGGTCATGAGGTTACCTTGCTTGAAGCCTCAGGCCGCCACGGTGGGCATGTCTATACGGTGCACGATGGGCTATCAGACGGATTGTATGGTGATTTTGGTCAGGAGCATATAACCAAACCCGGATACGACCTGTACTGGGGATACATTAAGGAGTTTGGTTTAACCGCCCTGCCTTACCCACGTAGAAAAAATGTGGTACGAAGAATCAATGGAAAATTCTATACCGAAAAAATGTTGAATGATCCTTCCGTGCTCAAGAGTTTTGGATTGAATGAAAAAGAAATCGCATTTCTATCTAACCACCCGTGGTGGGATCTTAAATCGCTTTATGTTGCTCCTTACCTTAATAAGTTCAAAAACGAATATGAACCCTTTAACATCGGGTACGATGAATTGGATAATATTCCTATGTCAGATATATATAAAAAAGAGGGTGCCTCGCAAGCTGCCTTGGAGATGCTGGGTGGCGGTAATTCATCAGCGTTGTTTGAACTTTGGATGTCTGCCATTCTTAAATTTCGAGGGGTACCCGAAAGTCCCCCAGAAGTTTTTAGACTTAAGGGCGGCAATCAGATGCTCCCAAACGCATTTGCCAAGCGGTTGGGTTCACGGGTGAAATTGAACAGCACAATTCAGCTGATTCGTTATAATGATAAAGGAGTAACGGTTACTTATAAACAGAATAATGAACTGCAGGAATTAACAGCAGATTTTTTTGTGAATTGTATTCCTCTGCCCGCGTTAAAAAATATTCAATTCGATCCAGTGCTGCCGCCTGAGAAACAATTTCTTTGTGATTCAATTGAATATGATTCCTATCAACGATTTGTCTTTCAAGCAAGTTCTAAATTTTGGGAAGAAGATGGTTTAAGCATCAATATGGATCTGGACCACCCTGACCTTTGGAGTATTTGGCAGTCGGCCGAAGAAGTAGATACGCATCGCGTAATCGTTTTGGGTACAGGCGCTGGCGGAATTTCTCCTCAACGGGCACTTGCTGTATTCCGAGAACTCTACCCGGGTAAACGTGATACGATCGAACAAGCATTGGGAAAAGACTGGACCAAAGATCAATTTTCTCCGACCTGTGAACGGAGACCGTTTCCAATTGGACAACTGCATAAGTTTTGGCCAAATTTGATGCAACCATTAGGTCGGATATACTTCGCAGGAGCCTACGCTGATAACTTAAATTGGGGAACCGAAGCTGCCACTCGTTCTGCCAACCGGGTCGCTAATGCAATTGATAAAGTTTAGAAATGATTAATGAATTAAAAGTTCAGATGAACAGGATAATAATCCAAGTCTGGATTTTTTTCATTCCTATTGTGATGGCATTTCAAACGAATCATAATCAGGAGGAAAACCAAGCACCTAAGGTTCAAATATTAACACCCATTAATAATAGCCGTTTTCAATGGGGTACAGAGATTCAATACACAATTCATGTTTCCGATAAGGAAGATGGAAATTCTGATTATGACGAAATCAATAATGGCGAAGTGGTTATGCAAATTACCTACCTTGCTGATTCAACAACTCTTAATCAATTTAGCAAAGCTTCCCCAACAGAACCTAATGCTATCACCATCATGAAAGCATCAACTTGCTTTAGTTGCCATGCATCGCGAAATAAATTAATTGGTCCTTCATTCGATCGGATAGCTAACCGATATAAAGCTGACGAAACAACGATTGATCGACTTACTCAAAAAGTTATGCAAGGATCGCAAGGAACCTGGGGCGAAGTACAAATGCCTTCAAATAGTGACTTAAAACCCGGAGAGATAAAACAAGTTGTTCGTTGGATTATTGAAAATAATAGAGCCTCAAATGTGTTTTATCAAGTGGGCTTAAAAGGTTCTTTTCGCATAAAAGAAAAAACCGCAGGCGACTCTCAAGAAAGTATGTATGTTCTCACAGCAAGTTACAACGATGATGGGTTAGCCGATAAGCCCGAATCAAAAAAGCGAGGGCAGCATAGCATTATTATTAAGCCCTGAAACATTTTGAAAAAAAGAGCGCCAACCATAAAAGAAATTGCCAAGATGCTGAACCTTTCAGTATCCACCGTTTCGCGCGCGCTGCATAACAGCAAAAGTATTAGTCAGGCTACTATTAATCGGGTGCAAGAAGTTGCTAAAGAGTTGGAGTATGAGCCAAATCAAACCGCTATGTTCCTTCAGTCTGGCAAAACACTTACGCTTGGAGTTATTTTACCTCATCTTTCCGAGGCCTTCTTCTCCGAGGCTATCAGTGGTATTGAAGATTTTGCCAGCGAGCACAACTACAATGTACTGATGGGGCAGTCGCATGATGAAATTGCGCGCGAGAAAAAGATTGTGGAGGCGATGAAAAATCACCGCGTAGATGGGTTAATTGTTTCCATTGCCAAAAACACAAAAGACTTTTCGCATTTTGACATGCTTGAGAAATACAACATACCTGTTGTTTTCTTCGATCGTGTGCCGGATCGGGCTGATGTACACACGGTCACATGCAAATTGGAAACGGGAATGTTCGAAGCCGTTAATTTCCTGGTAAAGGGAGGCCATAAGCGAATTGCGCTGCTTAACGGACCAAAGGATTTACTTGCTACAACCGAACGCAGACATGGATATGAATCCACATTACAACAACTAAATATTGACGTAAGACCTGCCTTTATAGTCCATTCAGATTTATCTTCAGAGTCAACCTGCCGTGCAGTACAACAATTGCTGACCCTCAAACCCTGCCCTACGGCTATAATAACTTTCAATGACTACGTAGCCTTAGATGCTATCCAATATTCTCGCAAAATGAATGTTCGCATTAATCAGGATATCAGCTTTGTTAGCTTTGCCAATCTTCCGGTCTGCAATTATCTGGAAAACCCTCCGCTTGCCTCGGTGGAGCAATTCCCCTATCGGCAAGGTCAATGTGCAACCGAAATTTTATTAGAAATCTTAAATACTCCAAAAAATTCAACGGCCCCTCAGGCGATTAAGAAAGTACAATTGGAGCCACGACTTTTTATTCATACCTAAAATATGATCGAATTAGTTCTAACCAAATACGGAATTCAAACTGATCAATGTTTAATAACACCTTTGGTTAGTGGGCTTATCAATAGAACCTGGAAAGTTACAAATGCTAACCAGTCCTTTATCCTGCAACAAATTAATGACAATGTTTTTAAGCATCCTTTCAAGATTGCTGACAATATTGAACACATCAACATTTACCTCAAAAGCCACAACCCTGACTATCTATTTGTCTCTCCGCTGCAGAGCCTAACAAAAATGGAGTTGGTTCACCTGGAGGACAAAGGGTACTTCAGACTTTTTCCGTTCATTCAAGGCTCTCATACAGTCAATGTTGTCTCTTCGCCTGAACAAGCCTTTGAAGCTGCATTCCAGTTTGGAAAATTTACGCATCTCCTCTCTGGGTTCGATTCTGGGACATTAAACACCACCATTCCTGATTTTCACAATTTATCGCTTCGGTACGCGCAATATGAAAATTCATTACGAACTGGAAATTCAAATCGTATCAAGGCTGCCAACCAACTGATTGATGAACTTCACGCATATACTCCAATTCTTTCTGTATTTGAAAAAATTCAGTCAGATCCACATGTAAAAAAACGCGTGATGCATCACGATACAAAAATTAGTAATGTGCTATTTGATGATTTGGGAAAGGGAATTGCTGTAATTGATCTTGATACGGTTATGCCTGGGTACTTTATCAGCGATGTAGGGGATATGATGCGCACGTATCTTTCTCCGGCCAACGAAGAAGAAAAAGATTTTTCTAAAATTGAAATTCGGGATGATTTTTTCCGCGCCATTGTTCGCGGCTACTTGAGCAGCATGGGTAACGAATTAACTGAAACGGAACAAGAACTTATTCTCTACTCCGGGCAGTTTATCATTTATATGCAAGCCATTCGGTTTTTAGCTGATTATTTTAATAACGACATATATTACGGAGTTACTTATGAAGATAATAACTTGGTGCGTGCGGGCAATCAAATCGCGCTGCTAAAACAACTAGAAAAAAAATCATTTCAGCTAAAGGCTATTATTAAGGAGGAGATCAAAAGTCAACTTCATGTTTCCAACATATGAAACCCACACACCACACCCTGCAACCTAATACTTTATCAACATGAAAAATATTTTTACAAAAATTGCCTTAACTGTTTCATACTCAATCATAGTAGTAGGGTTAATGGCGCAGACGCCAATCGATATTAAACTTAAAGACTACAGGCCAAAATCCGTTTTTAAAATTCCAGTAACTAGCATACCCAAAGCAAAGTATCCGGTCATCGATATGCACTCACATGCGTACGCCAACAGTGAGGCTGATCTCGCACAATGGATCAAGAACATGGATGCTGCCGGCATAGAAAAAACAATTATCATGACGCAATTTACGGGTGCACAATTTGATAGCATCTATGCCAAATATGCACCTTATGGAAACCGCTTTGAGTTATGGTGTGGGTTTGATTATACGGGCTATCCTAATGCAGGGTGGGTTGAGCATGCTGTTAAAGAATTAGAACGATGCTATAAAATTGGCGCGCGGGGTGTTGGCGAATTAGGCGATAAGGGATTAGGTGAACTGAATTCATTACCTACACCAGGGTATGGGTTGCATTTTGATGATCCGCAAATGAAACCTTTGTTCGAAAAATGCGCGGCTCTTAAACTACCCGTTAATATTCACGTGGCCGATCCTTATTGGATGTATCTTCCAATGGATTCTACTAATGATGGACTGATGAATGCCTACAGTTGGCGAATTGATCTCAGCAAAAAAGGAATTCTAAATCACAGTCAACTTATAAAAACATTGGAGAATGCGGTACAGGCCAATCCCAAAACAACTTTCATAGCCTGCCATTTAGCAAACTGCGAATACGATCTTGAAATACTGGGCGGCCTATTTCGCAAATACAAAAATCTATATGCTGATTTTGGTGCGCGCTTTGGTGAAACCGCTCCCATTCCACGTTACATGAATGCATTTTTCGAAAAATATCAAGACCGACTTTTGTATGGCACCGATATGGGTTATGATCCGGGCATGTATGCGGCTACCTTTCGCATTCTTGAAAGTACTGACGAACACTTCTATGAGATTGATCTATTTGGCTATCACTGGCCTTTGCATGGATTTGGCCTGCGGGATACCGTGCTTAAGAAAATCTACTCAGGCAACGCGAGAAAGATTCTGATGCCTTAATCAAATCTTAAAGAATATTCCCTTCTTATAAAGAAACTTGCACAGGTTCCATTCGAAGGTAAAAATCGCAAGGGATGTAATGATCACCATTAATCCATGAGGCACATGAATAATTTCCATAAGTCCATTCGTAACCGCTCCGGCCCACTCGTTGAACCAGCGACTTGCAACGATTTCGAAAAACAAATAGATAAACAATGAGTTCATTCCAACAATTACAAAAAAGTCTAGCCTTTTCTTGTGATTTTTTATATCAATCCACCAGTAGAATAACGCGAGCCCAAGCAGACACCATCCGCCTGAAGCCAATGTAAATGAACTAGTCGCAATGCGTTTTATGATAGGGGTAATGGTTGCATCCATAGCAAAACCTATAACTAGTCCCGCTATACCACCAATTAGCAACCACTTTATTTTCTCTTTACCTGGTTTATCCGAAAGCAAAAGTTTGCCTGCCAACACGCCCCAAATGGTGTGTGCCGCAGTCGGGATGCAATTAATGGCTACCCAGCCGCCACTATTTATTTTATTCATCAAAATAAGATCCATGTAGTTACCGAAATTATGTTGGTCTGTAAAAGGTTGATCGAACCCCGGCACATTTATAAACCGATACAAAATTTCGGTAAGAAGCAGTAATCCAAAACTGAAAAGTAACTGATTGGTATACGACCATCTGAAGATTAAAAAAGCCACGATCGTAGTGAAGGATAATTGCGTAAGCACATCCCACAATTCAAAAGAAAGCCCATTAGGCCGCACGGCATAATCCAACACCCCAAAGAAAAATAACCACGCAGATCTTTTTAATACTTTAACAAATGACTCGCTCCAACGCACGCCATTCACCTGTTGGCGATGGAGAGAATAGGCCATGGCCGTACCCGCCATAAACATGAACCCAGGTTGCACGAGATCCCAAAACCGTAAACCATTCCATGGATGATGAAAAAACTGGATCACAAAAAAATCAATACCAGAGCCTTCTGTTATTTCGAAAAGGTTATCATAGAGTCTTGTGCTTTCAAGCATCAATAAAACCATGATGAGGCCTCTCATGAAATCGAGCGAAAGCAGTCTCTGGTTGTTGGATTGAATAGTTTCCATAGTTTGGAGTTTCGAATTAATATAATACCCGATTCTTACATCTTCGATTGAAAGATATGGAGACTGTGTGATTTTCGCCCGTTAGCGAAACGTTTGCATGAATTATTGTGGATAAATTCAAGTGTGAGGAACACTGTATGTGGTCTCTATTACCTACATTAACAAGATATTATTACCATACTCTCAAATTTTATTACTAAAAGTTTAACCTATGATAAAATCTACAATTAGAATGATGGTAACCTTTCTCTTTTTAACCTCAGCCATTCTCGCTAGTGCGCAGGATCGGGCGATTAAAGGAAAGGTTATAGACGAAAGCGGTGAAAGTCTGCCTGGCGTTAATATTGTTGTGAAGGGAACAACCCAAGGCACCACAACGGATACAAGAGGCGAATACTCTTTAACCGTTGCACCCGCAGCTACTTTAGTTTTCAGCTTTATCGGCTACCAAACTCAAGAGGCGTTAGTGGGTAATCTTTCAACCGTTAACGTAACGCTGCTTACTGATACGAAGGCATTAGAAGAAGTAGTAGTGGTAGGCTACGGTACACAGCGTAAGATTGATCTTACGGGTTCCGTTGGTTCCTTAAGGGCTTCTGATATTGATATTGGTTCAAAGCCAATTACAAGTGCTGATCAATTACTTGCCGGTCGGGTAGCAGGTGTTCAAATCACAAATCGCAGTGGCGACCCAGGTGCGCCTATCGATGTGCGCATTAGAGGCGTAGGTACTGCGGGTGTTAATGCCCCTTTATGGGTTATTGATGGTGTGCCAATAGTACAAACTTCTAACATAACGGTTAACACCTCTTCCACTACCGAATCAAATCCATTGGCCGGCATTAACCCTGCCGATATTGAATCGATAGATGTTTTAAAGGATGCTTCGGCAGGTGCAATTTATGGCGCGCGCGCAGCCAATGGTGTTATCATAGTTACAACCAAGCGCGGCAAAGATGGTAAAGCACAATTAACCTATGATGGGTACGTAGGCGCGGGCACGGCCTGGAAAAAATTAGATGTTTTAAATACCGCTCAATACATTGATATCCAAAATAAACTTGGTCGCGACTTCAGTCAGTTTGCTGGGCAACCTGATACAAATTGGCAGGATCAGGTGTTTCGTACTTCAAAAGTGCAAAGCCATAATATTGGAGTAAATGGCGGTACTTCAACCGCAAATTATTTTGTTGGCGTAGGCTATATGGATCAGCAAGGACTAGAACTTGGTCAGAGTTTCAAGCGCTATTCATTAAAAGCGAACTCTGATATCAAAGTTGGCAAACGAATTAAAATTGGAGAGTCCCTTTTAATTAGTTCGGTTGACAGATCGATTCAAGCGGAAGAGGCAATATTTGCAGCTGCAGGATCAGCACGTAATCAACCTTTCTATAAGGTGTATGACCCTAACGGACCCGGTGGTTATGCAGCCGAAAACGTTGCAAACCGGGGCTCAGCCGGAGGTAGCAGCAATTTCTTAATGCGTACAGATCCAAATTTTGTTTATACAACCGTAACAAGCCGCAAGGTATTAGGTAACGTTTACGGTGAAGTAGAAATTATTGATGGACTTAAGTACAGAATTTCTGGGGGTATCGATTATAATGTTGGCTCGGGTGACTACTTTGCTGGTGATCTCGGATTTGATGGATTCAAAAAAGCTTCTTTTCTGGTGCAGGAAAGACCCATCGAATTAACAACCAATTTCAACCAGACCTTAACCTATATTAAAAGTTTTGGTAAGCATAATTTAACCCTTCTTGCCGGTCATGAAGAAACTAACTTTCAATACGCCAAGGTTCGGATTCAAGGAAATGACCTTTTTAACCCAAACATTAAGTTTGCCTCTACAGGGGTGCAAGTGGGTGCTGCCAACGAAGCTGATCACTGGGCGCTTCGTGGATATTTAGGTCGTGTAAATTATGCTTACAACGATAAGTATCTATTTACTTTCAATGTGCGCAACGACCTTTCTTCGCGCTTTTCAAAAGAAAACCGGGCACAAGTATTTCCTTCATTTTCTGCCGGCTGGCGTTTAAGCGAAGAATCATTTTTTCCGAAGAATTCAATTGTTGATGACATAAAGATCAGAGCGGGTTGGGGCCAAACGGGTAATCAGTTTTCAGGAACTAACTTTGCTTTCGTTTCAACCTTGCAACCAACTATTTTCTATGTTGTGGGTGGCGGAGCGCAAACTGTGGTGCGTGGCCCCGCACCTATCAATTTTGTAAACCCAGATTTGAAGTGGGAAACCAATACTCAGTTTGATGCTGGTGTGGATGTGAGTTTATGGCAAGGAAAAGTTAATGCTACGTTTGATTTCTATAATAAAGTTTCCAATGATATTCTTATCGGAAAGCCATTGCCTTATACATCCGGTTTTTTTCTACCAACGGATGCTAACATAGGCAGAATTTTGAATCGCGGCATTGAATTATCTATTAACTATAACAATCGCATGGGTGATTTCAGGTATAGTTTGGGCGGTAACATTACTACAGTTTACAACGAAGTGCTCGATCTTGGCGACATCCAAGAAATTATTTCAGGTGTTGGCGGGGCTGGAACCCACAGAACCCGGGTAGGTGAAACCATTGGAAATTTCTACGGCTACCAGACAGATGGAATTTATCAGAATCAGGCCGAAGTGGATGCTGCCTTGCCTGATGCAAACTCCTCAGGCCCTGTTCCTGGCGATATCCGCTTTAAAGATGTAAGCGGACCCAACGGAACACCCGATGGAGTGGTAGACGCCTTCGATCGAACCAACCTTGGTAGCTCGATTCCTAAATTTTACTTTGGTATTAACGGATCTGCTTCCTACAAAAACTTTGACTTATCGTTACTCCTTCAAGGAGTCAATGGCCAAAAAGTGTATAACCAAAATAGAGCAGCCATGGAAGATTTGGCAGGAGCACAAAACTTTTTGACTAGCACCTTGGGATATTGGAAGGGTGAAGGTACCAGTAACAGTATGCCCCGCCTAACTCAAAGTGATGACAATGGCAACAACCGATACTCGGATCGGTGGATTGAAAATGCAAGTTTCATGCGCATCCGAAATATTCAATTGGCCTACTCTATTCCAAGCGCCAGGCTAGAAAACTGGACGAAAGGAACAATCAGCAAATTCCGGATTTATGTTGCTGCCCAAAACCTCTTTACCTTTACAAAGTACACAGGTTTTGATCCGGAAGTAACCCGCGGTCAAAGTTTCCAAAAAGGTGAAACGCCATTATCAAATGGACAGGACGGTGGTAGCTCTCCACAACCCCGTATTCTTCAATTTGGATGGCAAGTAACTTTTTAATCACTCAACTTTAAATTGATATCTATGAAAAAAATAGTAGTTATAGTGGTTGTCTTCCTGATGTTCAATTCTTGTAACAATCTGGATTTAGTACCACTCGATAAATTACCGGCCGATCAATATTATAAGACGGCTGCAGAGTTTGATGGCGGCATGTTCGCTGCTTATTCGTCTATTCAGGACTTCTGGGGAACCAGCACGGAGACCCTTGGTGAGTTTGGCGAATACTGGAAAATAACAGACGTTGTAAATGACGATGTGGAATTCAACCCGAATAATACGGATGGAGCAACCAGGAACGCTGATAATCTCAATATTCGTGCAAGCGACAATCCCTTTGGAGCGATATACACGCAGATTTATGAAGGAATTTATCGCAGCAATACAGTGCTTGAGCAGCTTGAAAAACCTAATGAACTTACTCCTGCCGAGAAAAGTCGTTTTGAGGGCGAAGCTAAGTTCTTACGCGCATTCTTTCATTTCGAAGCAGTAAAACTCTGGGGAACGCCACCACTGGTAACCGAAACATTCAAAAGCTTGTCACAGCTTTCGGTACCCAATTCTACAAAAGATGCTTTATACACTCAAATTTTAGCTGACTTTGGAACTGCGTTTACCAATCTTCCTGCCGCTTGGGATGGTGGCAACACGGGCCGGGCTACCAAATGGGCTGCCCGCGCTTATATAGGAAAAGTAAATGTTTGGAAAAATGATATGGATGCTGCCATTGTAGCCTTCGAAGATGTGATTACTAATGGAGTAGGTGCCGCTGGTGCATATGGACTTATCGATACTAACAATCCTTCAAAAGATCTTGAAGATGTTTTTGCTTTCGATAATGAAAACAACAAGGAATCCATTTTTGAAGTGCAGTTTGGTGGCCCTAATTCTGATGATAACATCTGGGTATTTGACGACACGCACTCCGAAAGTTTTAAAGCCTCACAAGGTACAGGCCGCTCATGGTTTTGGGATGCTGGAAACTTTGATGCTACAGAAGGTGCACCCGGTGGAAAACTAGGATATTTTTTGCCTACTCAAGATCTTGTAAATTCTTTTGAAGCAGGTGATGAGCGCCTAAACTCATTTGTCTATAAGGCCGGTGATACCTATTATGTTTGGAACAGTTCAGTAGTAAGTCTTCCGTTCGATCCATTGTGGTCTCCTTCGGGCCATGTAGTAAAAAAATATGCGGGCCAACGCAATGCTGCGGGTGGGGATTTTTCGGGAAATAATCAAGGTAACTTTAACAATGAACGCACCTTTCGATTTGCCGAATTAAAACTATTGTATGCTGAAGCGTTATTGGCCAAAGGTCGGGGTGTTGAGGCTACTACCCAAATTAATGACATCCGCAACCGGGCCGGGCTAGCCAATCTGGTGGGCGTGGCAACCCTAACAGATTTGCAAAACGAAAAGCGAGTTGAGCTTTGCTTTGAGGCACATCGGTGGTTCGATATTGTTCGGTGGGGACTCGGTCCAACCATTTTTGGTACTAAGTGGAACAATAAATATATAGTTTTCCCTTATCCACAAACAGAAATTGATCGTACCCGCGGAACAGCTGGTGAAATAACCCAGAACCCAGGTTATTAACAAGACAATTTATTCTATAATTCAAAATTTAAAAACAGCGAAGGACAATCCTTCGCTGTTTTGATTTACACGCGCATCGATTTACATTGCTTAGCGATATAATTATCCGCAATCAATAAAATGTTTAGACATTCAATCATACTATTAATAATCTTGCTTGCCTCCTGTTCACAGCAGAGCAAACCATTATTTGAATCGTTAACAAGCGTTCAAACAGGAATAGATTTCTCCAATAATCTTATTTACTCTGATACCTTAAGCGTTCTGGATTTTGAATATCTTTTTAATGGCGGTGGTGTAGTGGTTGGCGATATCAATAATGATGGCCTTCAAGATGTTTATTTTTCAGGCAACATGACTTCTGGGAAATTATATCTCAATAAAGGAGATTGGAAGTTTGAAGACATAACCGAAAGAGCGGGCATTACAACTTCGGTTTGGTGCAATGGTGTTACCATGGTTGATATCAATCAAGATGGTTTTAAAGATATTTTCATAGCGGTTGCAGGAACCCGTCATACTCCCGCTGAAAAGAGACGAAATCTTTTATTCATTAATAATGGAAATAGCACGTTTACTGAATCCGCCATTACTTACGGACTAGAAGGAACAGGTCATAACATTCAGGCCGCATTTTTTGATTATGATAAAGATGGAGATTTGGATGTTTACTTTTTGCGCAACGCTTTTGTGGAATATAGCCGCAATCGGGCTCGGCCAAAATCTGTACGTGGCGAATCCTCCACAACAGATCAGTTGTTTCGCAACAATGGCAACAATACGTTCACCAATGTTTCGGATCAGGCCGGGATTTTAATTGAGGGATTTGGTCTTGGTTTGCAAGTTTGCGACATCAATGAAGATGGCTGGCCAGATATTTATGTTTCCAACGATTTTATTACAAACGATCTGTTATACATCAACAATCAAAATGGCACGTTCACAAATCAGGCCGGTGGCTATTTTAAACATGCTACCTACAATGCCATGGGTAATGATATTGCTGATTTTAATAACGATGGGCTAGTTGATATTGTGGAAGTAGATATGCTACCTGCCGATAATTATCGTTGGAAGGTAACCATCATGGGCAATACTTATGACGAGTTTCAAAACAGTCTTCGTTTTGGCTATGAGCCGCAATACATTCGTAATACGCTGCAACTCAACAACGGCAACGGAACCTTCAGTGAAATAGGCTACCTGGCAGGTATTGAAGCAACAGATTGGAGTTGGAGTCCGCTCTTTGCAGATTTTGATAATGATGGATGGAAGGATCTGTTTATTACTAATGGATATCGGCAGGACATTACGAATCTTGATTTTATAAAATTCAGTGAGCGCACCTCCCGAATGGGAACAGACGAAGCCAACAAAAAAGAGCGGCTTGATATGTTAGCAAAAATTCCAGGCATAAAGGTTCATAAATATATCTATCAAAATAATACAGACCTCACCTTTAAAGATCAGTCTGAAAATTGGGGAATAACTTCGATGGCTTATTCAAACGGGGCTGCCTATGCCGACCTTGATAACGATGGGGACCTTGATTTGGTAACCAATAATATTGATGAGCCCGCGTCAGTTTTTAGAAATTCAAGAAACAACCGCAAGGATTCGGTCAACTATTTGCGCGTTGAGTTTAAAGGGCCTAAACAGAATCGCGAAGGGTTAGGCACAAAAGTTTTTTTGAAAAGCAATGGAAAGATGCAGTATCAATACTTTACACCCTTTCGTGGATTTCTTTCTTCTGTAGAACCCTTTCTTCATTTTGGTCTAGGATCTTTTGCAGAAATTGATTCTGTGGAAGTGATTTGGCCTGATGGAAAGATGCAGGTCTTGCGCCACATTAAAAGTAATCAATTGTTGACGCTGCGATATGCTGATGCTACTGTAAATACTACTATACCTAAAGATAAACCTACTCTACTTTTTTCAGAATCAACCCAATCATTAGGTATTGACTATCTCCATACAGAAAATGACTTTGTTGATTTTAAAATCCAGCCTCTGCTACCACACATGCATTCCAGAAATGGCCCTGGCATTGCAGTGGGCGATATCAACAGTGACGGTCTTGACGACTTCTTTGTGAGTGGCGCTTTAGGCAACCAAGGTGGGTTATTCGTACAACAGGTAACGGGCAAGTTTGAGATGCAGCCAATTGAGATTGACACGCTTGCCGATACCATGGGGGTCTTATTCTTTGATGCTGATGGCGATGGCGATGTTGACTTATATCAAACTACTGGAGGAACTGAGAATGAAAAAGGCTCTATCGCCTACATTGATCACTTGTATTTGAACAATGGAAAAGGAACGTTTACAGAAGCGTTGAACTCACTGCCAGCTGATCGACAAAGTGGTTCATGCGCCATCGCTGCCGATTATGATCATGATGGCGATCTCGATCTTTTTGTTGGCGGGCGTATTATTCCAGGCGAGTATCCGATGCCGGCCGATAGTTATTTATTTAGAAACGATACGGAAGGGAAAAATGTAAAATTCACAAACGTGACAAGTTCCGTGAGTCCGGGTTTATTGAAGTCGGGATTAGTGACCTCAGGATTATGGACCGATGTTGATAATGATGGGTGGGTAGATCTTTTAGTGGTAGGTGAGTTCATGCCTATCACTTACTTCAGAAATAAAGCGGGCAAAAGTTTTGAACGAGCTGGACCTCCGGCTCTGGCTCATAGCAGCGGTTGGTGGAACAGCATTACAGGCGGTGATTTTGATCAGGATGGAGACACGGACTATATCGTTGGAAATTTGGGATTAAACACTCGCTATAAAAGCACTGGTAAAGAGCCTCTTTGTATAAACGCGAAGGATTTCGATGGAAATGGGTCTATAGACCCAGTAATGAGTTTATACATCAATGGTGAAAAACAAGTTGCTCATTCATGGGATGACTTGGTTAAGCAGATGTCACCGATTCGATCGCGTTTCAGAACCTACGATCCCTATGCAAAAGTCAATTTCAAAACTGCTTTCTTACCAGAAGAGATCAATAGTTCTTATCAGGTGTGTAGCGAATTATTTGAAACAAGTTATCTCGAAAACAAGGGCAATGGAAATTTTTCACTTTCTCCACTTCCGCTGCAACTCCAGTTTTCGCCAACCTTTGGTGTAGCTATTACCGATTTTAATCGTGACGGTAATCTGGATGCACTAGTTGTCGGCAATTCTTATTCAACGGAGGTTTCTACAGGACGGTACGATGCTTCCATTGGATCTTATCTTCAGGGTGATGGAAAAGGGAATTTCAATCTCGTTAAGGCAAGTTCATCTGGATTCATGGTAGATCAAGATGCAAAAAGTCTTATAACATTAGTTAATGCCGAAGGACGCGACATTATTTTAGCAGGGATTAACAATGGAAAATTAAAAACTCATAATACTAATTCGCCAACCAAACATTTTACGCCTCTAGCAAACGATGTTTACGCATTGGTCAAACTTAAAAACGGAATAACTTATAAGCACGAGTTTTACTATGGCTCAACATATCTCTCGAGTAGCACGCGAAAATTATCTTGGTCGGATCAAATAGATGAAATCACTGTTTACAATTCATTAGGACAGCACCGGATTGAAAAGCTATGAGGTATCCTTTCACAAAAGAAAATAATCTCCTTACGCTGAATAGCCTTTTATGTGTTCTACTTCTACTAAGTGCGTGTAAGTCTAACAACGATCCCTTATTCACTCTCCTCTCTCCAAACCAAACCAACATTCATTTTAATAATAGCATTGATGAAAATGAAACGGTGAACGTAAATACATACATGAATATTTACACGGGAGCGGGTGTCGCTGTGGGGGATATTAACAATGATGGACTTCCCGATATTTTTTTTAGTGGTAACCAGATTTCAAGCAGGCTCTATCTTAACCGCGGCAATCTCAAATTTGAAGACATTTCAGAAACATCCCACATCCTAAACTCAAGCTGGGCTACTGGGGCCGTTATGGCCGATGTAAACCAAGATGGGTGGCTAGATATCTATATGTGTACCTCTGGCATTTCACCCGGCAGAAAAAATCTCTTATTTATCAATAATCACGACAATACGTTTGGCGAGGCCGCTGCCGAATTTGGCATTGCAGATAATCGTCAATCTATGCATGCTTCATTTTTTGACTATGATCGGGATGGGGACCTTGATCTTTTCATTATCACCAATCCAGCTTCATACGAAAACAAAGTGAACCACTTACTTCCCCGAAAATTAAATGGCGAAAGTGAAAGCTCTGATATACTCTATCGCAATAATGGCAACAACACTTTTACAGATGTTTCTCGGGAAGCAGGTATTTTGATAGAAGGGTACAGCCTCGGTTTATCAATTACCGATATCAATAACGATCAATGGCCAGATATCTTTATCTCCAACGATTTTATTGGTAATGATATTTTGTACATCAATAATCAGGATGGCACATTCACCAACAAGGCATCAAAGTTTTTTAAACACACGAGTTTCGCGGGCATGGGTAATGACATTGCTGATATTAATAATGACGGCCTGGTGGACATTATTGAATTAGACATGCGGCCTGAAGACAATAAAAGACAAAAACTAATTATACCGCCAACAGGTTACGATAAATTTGAATTATCACTTCGTTTAGGCTATGAGCCACAGTTTACTCGCAACACGCTACAACTAAATAGAGGCAACAATACCTTTAGTGAAATTTCATTTCTAGCAGGCATAAGCAGCACAGATTGGAGCTGGAGCCCACTGCTTGCAGACTTTGACAACGATGGAGATAAGGATCTATTTGTTACAAATGGATTTCTCCGAGACTTAGGAAATATGGACTTTATAACGTATCAAAATATTTATAACACTCCTTTAGGAGAAGTCCAGTCGAAGATTGATAAAAAATTAAACACAATCAAAGCGCTGGAAGGTGCTGCACTTCGAAACTACCTGTATGAGAATAACGGTAACTTAACATTTACAGATAAAACTGAGAATTGGGGAATCCAAAAAAAAGGGTTTTCTCACGGAGCAGCTTATGCCGATCTGGACAATGACGGGGATCTGGATCTGGTGGTTAACAACATGAATGATAAGGCCGACATTTTTAGAAATAATAGCAATCAACTTTATGGCAGAAACTTCTTACGGATAAAATTTATTGGAAGTGATTTAAACCGGGATGGCATTGGCGCATCAATTGCTGTTTATAATAATTCCAAAAAACAGTTCTTTGAGAATTACTTAACCCATGGGTTTGAGTCAACGATGGATAGAATTATGCACATTGGGTTAGACTCAATTAATATAATTGATTCACTAGTTGTGGTCTGGCCCGATGGGAGATCACAGGTTTTGAAGAAAATAAAAGGTAATCAATTAATTGAACTAAAATACAAGGATGCCACCGAGCGCCAAGTTACTGTACAAAAAAAAATCGACAGGGTGTTCACACGAGTTGAAATCGAGGGCATCGATTACGTCCATCAGGAAAATGATTTTATTGATTTCAAGGTGCAACCTTTACTCCCCCACATGCATTCCAAAAGTGGCCCCGGTATAGCAGTGGCTGATGTTAATGGAGATGGGCTCGATGATTTTTTTATTGGCGGCACACAACAACAAGCCGGCTCTTTGTATATTCAACAACGCGATGGAAAATTTAAACATAGTACATCCCCATTAAATAAAGATATCGCAGATCAAACAGGGGCTCTCTTCTTTGATGCTGATAATGACGGAGATGATGATTTGTTTGTGGTTACGGGTGGTTCGGAAGAAATAAAAGAATCAGCCAACTACATTGATCATCTTTATCGGAATGACGGAAAAGGAAATTTTGAGGAAACAACCACAATCATTCCACATCTTTTGGGGAGTGGCTCGTGTATTATCGCTGCTGACTATGATCACGATGGTGATCTTGATCTTTTTATCGGAGGCAGACTTATTCCAGGCCAATATCCACTTGCCGCAGATAGTTATTTGCTGAGGAATGATTCAGACGCAACTGCTTTAAAATTCACTAATGTAACTCAACAAGCAGCTTCTAACTTGCTATCACTTGGAATGGTCACGTCTGGGTTGTGGACAGACGTTGATAACGATGGTTGGGTTGACCTTTTGCTTGCTGGTGAATTTATGCCAATTACTTTTTTAAAAAATCAGGCGGGCGAAAAGTTTTTAAAAATAGAAAGTCCCGCACTTATAAACAGCAGAGGTTGGTGGAATAGTTTAACTGCCGGAGACTTTGATCAGGATGGTGATGTAGACTATATCGCTGGTAACCTGGGATTAAATTCCCGATATAAAGGATCTGTTAAAGAACCTATTTGTGTATATGCAAAAGATTATGATAAAAATGGATCGATTGATCCTGTGATGACTTATTATTTACAAGGGATTAAGCAGATCGTCCATTCACGCGATGAACTTATTAGTCAGATTAGTGTCATGAAATTACGGTTCAATAATTATCACGACTATGCAGAAGCAACCTTCGAAGAATCATTTCTGAAATCTGAACTAGAAGACGCCTACGTAGTTTGTGTGGAACTAATGGAATCTAGCTATCTCGAAAATATTGGTGATGGTAACTTTAGGATCAAGCCGTTGCCTATCGAGGCACAGTTCGCGCCTGTGTTTGGTGTGGTGACGGAGGATATTAATAATGATGGACTTTTAGATGCCGTTCTGGTTGGAAATTTATACTCAACTGAAGTGACCACCGGACGATATGATGCTTCCATTGGCTTGTATTTAATGGGCGATGGCAAAGGTGGTTTTAAATCCGTAAGCGCTTCCGAAAGCGGGCTATATGCCGGTGCCGATGCCAAAGGCTTGGTACGCCTGAGGAGCGTTAATGGAGATAATTTATTACTGATTGGAAACAACTCGGGAGCCATAGAAACTTATAAGCTACCCAAATCAAAATCAATTTCCATTCAACGAAACGATGTATACGCACTTATTAAAAATAATGATGGAAGTGTTTCGAAGCACGAATTCTACTATGGAAGCACCTATTTATCTCAGTCAACAAGATCCTTGTCGATTTCCGATGCAATGGTTTCGGTAGAGCTTTTTGATAGCAAAGGAGTATCTCGAAAAATTAATCTTGATTTAAACTACTAACTCGATAAATCCTATGCCAAAATTAATATCCCTCTCAGCCCTGTTTTTATTGACCTTAACCAGCGCATGCACCAGCGATTTCTATTCCGAAGCTGACTTCAAATCCGTAAAGAAAATTGATACCCACATGCACTTGCATGCGGAAAGTACCGCCATATCAGAACAAGCAAAAAAGGATAATTTCAGACTGCTTGATGTAATGGTTGATGTTCCAGACTATCCTCCACTAGAGGAGCAAGAAAAATTTGCTTTACACCAAGTTAAGGCATACCCGGAAGTTGTCAATTATTTAACTGCCTTCTCCCTTGTAAATTGGGATTCTGCCGGATGGGCGGATAAAACAATCGCGAGGCTGCAAACCTCATTTAATAATGGCGCCTTAGGAATAAAAATCTGGAAGAATATTGGAATGGTGTATAAAGATTCTGCCAATAATTTTATCATGATTGACAATCCTCGCTTCGATCCAGTTATTAATTATATAATCCGTCAAAACAAAACGGTGATGGGCCATTTGGGTGAGCCGAAAAATTGTTGGCTTCCGGTCGATCAAATGACCGTTAATAATGATAAGAACTACTTTAAAAATAATCCTGAATATCATATGTTCCTTCACCCCGAATATCCTTCGTATCAAGATCAGATAAATGCACGTGATCGCTTCTTGGCGCGTCATCCAGACATGCGATTTGTAGGCGCCCATTTAGGAAGCCTGGAATATGATGTTGACTCACTTGCAAAACGGCTGGATAGATTTCCAAATATGGCTGTTGTCATGGCCGCTCGCATCTCGCATCTTCAATACCAATCCAAAAGCAATCGAGACAAAGTGCGAAACTTCATCATCAAATATCAGGATCGCTTAATTTATGGCTCCGATTCAGGCATATCATCAGACTCAAAGCCTGAGCAAGTAAGCAGCGAATTGAATCAACGATGGCTTAGTGACTGGAAATACTTTGTGACCGATGAATCAATGGATGTCGATGAAGTTGATGGAGCCTTCCAAGGTCTTAAACTGCCCAAAAATGTGATCGACAATATTTATTATAACAATGCAATCAAATGGTTTAACATTAAAAGTTAGTCCGTAACTATTTCATTTGATTTAATAACTAACAACCGTCAGCAAATCTTTTTAATATTTTTTTTAACCTTCATTTGGAAACTCTACTAAACTGGTATACGTTTGTGTCATCATAGTCGGTAAGGCATCTGCTCAATCGATTTATAAAGAAGCGTGGAGAGTACAGGCTCTAAGAAACGCTAGCAACCAGTCCTAGTTGGAAAAACGGTGCTAAATCCTGCTCCTAGCAAGGTGCTTTGGAGAACTATAA
>JBBSBD010000080.1:0-23257 GCA_038251675.1 Chitinophagales bacterium
GGCCAGGAGGTCGTGATATCCGCGACAAGAACTCCGTCGAGAATTTTAGAATCACCCGTTACTATTGAAAGAATAAGCGCTTCTAATATTCGAAGTACAGCGGCAGTTTCTTATTATGATATGATAGGAAAACTGAAAGGAGTAGATGTAGTGAACTCGTCGCTTACTTTTTCAACCCCCAGCACAAGAGGATTTAATGGAAGTGGTAGTACCCGCGTAAATCAAATTGTTGATGGAATGGACAACCAGGCACCGGGATTAAATTTCTCAGTAGGTAGTGTGGTTGGCCTCACAGAACTTGATGTGGAAAGTGTTGAACTATTACAAGGAGCTTCTTCTGCGTTGTACGGCCCCGGCGGCATGAATGGCGCGATACTCATCAATAGCAAAGATCCTTTTAAATACCAGGGGCTTTCGTTCCAGGTTAAAACAGGAATCATGAACGTTGACAACAGGGATAGAAGCGCTTCACCTTATTACAACTGGTCGCTAAGATGGGCAAAAAAAGTTAGCGACAAATTTGCGTTTAAAATAGGAGGTGAATTGATCCAGGCCAAGGATTGGGTTGCAAACGATTATCGTGATTATGACCGTTTATCAACCACTGGAAGCGTAAAAGCAGGAACCCGGCAGACTGATCCTAATTATGATGGAGTAAATGTTTACGGAGATGAAACAACCATTGATATCAAATCAAATGTATTAAATCCGCTGGCGCAACAAGCCCCCTTTTATGCGCCTTATGTAAATGCATTACCCGCCTCAATCCCTGTTTCACGCACAGGTTATGATGAAAAGGATGTTATAAATCCAAATACAGTTGATTTTAAATTGTCAGGAGCGGTTAGCTATAAGTTATCGCAAAAGACTTCACTGAATGCGGAAGCTTATTGGGGAACAGGTAATACTGTTTATACCGGAAGTGACCGTTATTCATTATTGAATTTACAAATTGGTCAGTATAAAATTGAGTTGGTAAATACCAATTGGTTTTTAAGAGCATTTACTACACAGGAAAATGCGGGAGAGTCTTTTAACGCAACCGTTACTACCAGGTTAGTAAATGAAGCCTGGAAGCCAAGCGGAGGCAGCAATGGATGGTATTACCAATATTCTGTCGCTTTCTTAAATGCAAAATTGTCCGGGCTTTCTGATATAGCAGCGCACAATGCTGCAAGAGTTGTTGCAGATCAGGGGAGGCCAGACGCGGGGTCAGATGAATTTAGAAGGCTTTTCGACCAGGTGAGAAGTGTTCCTATTTCGCAAGGTGGTGGAAAGTTTATAGATAAAACAAACCTTTATAATGTCGAGGGCCAGTACAACTTAAGTTCCTTTACTTCAAAATTTGCAGATATATTAATTGGTGGAAATTATAGAAGATTTGTTTTAAACTCTGAAGGGACTTTATTTGCCGATTCATCTGGTAAGATCCCTATCAATGAGTATGGTGCTTACATACAAGCTACAAAGCATTTACTGAATAACAGGCTTACTTTAATAGCGTCCGGGCGTTATGACAAAAATGATAACTTCGATGGCAGGTTTACTCCACGCTTTTCTGCAGTAGTTAAGGTAGCTGAAGATAACAACATCAGGTTGTCCTATCAGCAGGCATACCGTTTTGCTTCTACACAGCAACAGTATATAAATTTAAGAATAGGGGCTAATACTATCTTAATAGGTGGTGTGGAAAGTTTCATAGATTTTTATCATTTGAGGACTAATGCTTCCTACAGTGTTGATGAAAATTTATTTGCCGGTAACGCTTCTGTAAATCCGCTTACTCATTTTAAAGCTGAAAATGTTAACTCTTTTGAAGTTGGGTATAAGGGCCTTCTTGCGCAAAAAAGATTGCTGATAGACTTGTATGGTTACTATGGAATCTATAACAATTTCATTTCACGCACCATTATAGCACAATCTGTGAATGGAGACAAAAGTGTTTTTACCGGCTCACCAGAACAGATAAAAGCCAACTTAAGTAATCCCGCCCTGGTAAATACTTATTCTATTCCTGTTAATGTAAGTGGTGATGTAAATACTTATGGTTTTGGAATAAGCCTCACCTACTCACTTCCGCGTAATTTTGGCATTAGCGGAACCGTAAGTTCTGATAATCTTGATAAAGTTCCTGCAAATTTTCAAGCCGACTTCAATGCGCCTAAATATAGAGCCGGCGTTACTTTCAGTAATACAGGTTTTGGTTCTCAAAAACGGGTTGGCTTTAATTTAACCTATCGGTGGCAGGATGACGTGAATTTTGAAGGTGATTTTGCAAACGGTCTTATTCCTGCTTACCAAACTGTGGACGGGCAAATCAGTTATAAATTTCCTGCCCAGAATGTCTTGTTGAAAGTTGGCGCAACAAATCTGCTAAATCAATATTACCGCAATGGATTTGGGAATGCTACTGTGGGTGGTATTTACTATGTAAGCTTTGGTTACAATATATTCTAACCACAAAACTTTTATCATTAATAAAGAAATTATATGAACATACATCTTTATCAAAATAAAAAACTAACGGGACTGTCGGCTTTAGCTGCTCTCATTTTTATACTTGCTTCATGCAATAAAGATCTTCCCGATCCCACGCCGATCGTTTACCCTCCTGTGAACAACAGCACTTCTACTATTGGAGATATAATAAATTCTGATCCAAATTATACGATCTTTAAAGCGGCCGCAACAAGGGTTGGTGCGATGTCAATGCTGAGCGATCCAAATAAAGTATTTACAGTTTTCCTGCCAGATGATAATGCATTCATAGCATCGGGTATTCCTTCAGCAGCGGTAATAGCAGGTCTTCCGATAACTACCGTGGGTGGGATTGTTAATTATGCGATCATTCCGGGTGAGCAATTAACATCTGCCGATGCGCCGCAGACTTTCCCGAATGTTCAGTTGCCATCATCAATTACAATTGGCTTTTTACCAGGCACTCCGATACCGCTTAAGTTGAGCACATTTCCTTCAAAAACTTCCGTTGGATTTTATGATAATAATATACCCGTGGTGTCGCCTGATTTAAAACTTAAGAACGGAGTGATTCATGTGGTCGCGGGGATTGTTGCACCACCGAGCAAGGTATTAAGGGACGCTTTATATAGTAATCCTAACCTTACCTATTTCAAAGCTGCTGTTGCAAGGGCAGATAGTGGCCAAACCGGATTGAACAGATTCGATTCGCTTCTTAATTATGCCGTAACAAATATGACAGTACTCGCGCCAAGTGATGCAGCCTTTCAAACGTTGATATTTGGACTTGCATTCCAGGGATATTTATCCTTTCGCCCATTGCCTTATACGGCTACTGATACTGCAAATGCGTTCGCTACAGGGAGTGGCGCAGTTGCTGCCGGACCAATTTTTTTAAGTACCAATAACGTTTCGACAGCGCTTATGAGAGGCGTCTTGGCCTATCATTTCTTAGCAACAGATCAGGGCGCAGGTTTTCAACCAAATATCAGGGTATTTTCGGTGAATTTTCCTCCGGCATCTGCCACACCATTTTTTGTAAAAACGCTTGTTAATAGTTCATTTGGTTTACATCCCGGCATTATTGCAAGTGCAACTTTTACTGGTCCATTTGTAACTAATCTAACCTTTACAGGCGTGGGAACATTTCCACCAGGTGGTGCACCATTTTCAGGAACTGCAGCTAAGGCAACGTCTTTAGATAATCATGCGGTTAATGGCGTTTATTATGTAATTGATAAAGTGTTGCTACCGCAATAATTTTTTTGGCCAAAAGAAAAAGGCGAAGTAGAGATCGTGTCGTTTTGTGATAATGGAGAGTGTGTATAATTGTCGGGAGTAGTATTACACATTAAACCTAAAATGCATGACGTCACCATCGTGTACTAAATATTCTTTTCCTTCTATGCGCAGCCTGCCGTTGTCGCGGCATGCAGCCTCGGAACCATACTGAATAAAATCGCTGTAAGAAATTACTTCAGCTTTGATAAATCCCTTTTCAAAATCTGTATGGATGACACTTGCAGCCTGTGGGGCCTTCCATCCGTGATGTATGGTCCACGCCCTTACTTCCTGTACGCCTGCCGTAAAATAAGTTAACAGGTTCAAAAGCTTATAAGCTGAATGGATTAGCCTGTCAAGTGCCGGCTCTTCCATTTTATATTCCTCCATAAACATTTGCTTGTCGGCTGGATCTTCGAACTCTGCTATCTGTGCTTCAATAGCGTTGGTCATTATGATCACCTCGGCACCTTCAGTCTTCGCAGCTTCCACAAGCTTGTCAGAATATTGATTACCTGTATGCATAGACGACTCATCTACATTAGCAACGTATAAAACAGGCTTATCAGTCAATAAAAAATTATCTGCAATCGCAGCCTTTTCTTCTTTGGATAAATTAAGTGAAAGAATATTTTTCCCCTGGTCTAAATGAGTTTTACATTTCAGAAGTATTTCATACTCGAGCTTCACTTTTGCATCGCCAGTCTTAACCATTTTTTCAACCCGGGATATTTTCCTTTCAACGCTATCGAGGTCTTTGAGCTGTAATTCTGTTTCAATTATTTCTTTATCACTTATGGGATTTATCGGGCCTTCATCCCGCAACACATTATCATCTTCAAAACAGCGTACCACATGAATGATGGCATCTACTTCGCGTATGTTTGCAAGAAATTTATTTCCCAGCCCTTCACCCTTGCTGGCACCTTTCACCAAGCCGGCAATATCAACGATTTCAATTTGAGTGGGTACAATTCTATCCGGCTTCACAAGAGCCGCCAGTGCATTAAGCCTTGGATCAGGTACATTTACAAGCCCTACATTAGGTTCAATGGTACAAAAGCGATAGTTACTTGCTTGTGCTTTTGCACTGTTACTAACCGCGTTAAACAAAGTTGATTTCCCTACATTGGGCAATCCCACAATTCCTGCACGTAATGCCATTTTTCTTTTTGATTTTAGTAATTTATCAAGCGGATTAGTCCTCTTAAATTCATTTTTATTTTAAAGTGCGCAAAGATAGCGGTAAATTATTTTTCACATGATTTGAATTAGAACTTAGTTTAAAGAAATACAACCTGCAGGTTGGGCTATTTGTTCAAAACAAAAGTGGCTGACAATTGCCAGCCACTTCCAGTCTAAAATTTACATTTATTTACTAATTGTCTTCCTTGCTTGTTGTTTTGGTATAGGTGACTTTATCGGTGTGTGATGCGCCGCCACTATTTCCTCTTATCAGAGCAATTATTATTAATAGAAGCACTACACCACCCACCACCCATACCCATGGTTGTATAGTGGTTGTTTGTTGTGTGGTCGTTGTGGTGGTGGTTGAACTGCTGCTCGCACTATCCTGCGCAAATGCCAGGGCATTGTAAAAGCAAATTAAGATAAGTGTAAATAAAGAATAGTAAAATTGTGGGCTAATAATTTTTTTCATGATAATAATTTTTAGATTAAACAGGAATTTTATTTCAAATTCTTATACTTAATTGGATAGAATAACAAAAGCCGAACCAAAAGTAAACTGCTGACTTTGGCCCGGCTATACTACCTGAACTTAAATTATTATTGACTTACACCTTGCATTCCGTTTTGCATTCCTTCCTGTTCTCCTTTTAGGTTTTTACGTTTGAATAGAGACACATCGAATTTTCCAAATCGCCAGTTGAAATTGAGCCTAACCATTTGTGGGTCTCTTAGGCGTTCATTTTCCTGGGTTGAATAAATTGTTTTTGAAAAAGTAGATGTGGAAAAGGTCTTGTAAATTCTTGTCCTGAAAATATCATTCATACTCAGCGAAACTGAAGCAGATTTATCTTTTAGGAAATCCTTTTTTATAGCGATGTCAATTCCATAGACCGGGTCAGTATACCCATTGGCTGTAGAAAGATTTCCACCCCCGAAAAATCTTCCACCCCCGCCACCACTCCTGTTAGGTGGTAAAATGGTTTTACTTGTATAATCGCCTGTGAGTTGAATTGAAATATTTTTAGGTAATTTAAATGTGTTATTCAATTTTCCAAACCAGCTTACCTTTTGATTGTTTAGGTCACTTTCAAGATTGCTACCGTTTATTTTTGAATTATAAACATTTACGTTTGATGTCAACGTCCACCAAGCGGCAAGTTTATTCGAAGCCGTTACTTCAAGGCCGTATGCGCTCGAGCTATTTGCATTGGCAAATGATGTTATAAAAATAGAGTCACTCATCGTTGGATTTGGATTTTTGTCCCTGTACTGAAAACGGGTGATGAGGTTGTTAGTTTGCCTGTAATAAGCGGTAGCGATAATGTTGTTGCCACTTTTGAAATTAATATCGTATGACAACTCAAATAAATTAGTGAATTCAGGAACAAGATTAGGATTACCACGACTTATATTAAGCGAATCGGAGTAATCGTAATACGGAATAAGTTGAAAGAAATTTGGCCTGTTTATTTTACGGGAATAATTCAATTGCAAATCCTGTTTGTCATTAAGTTTCTGAGTTAAAAATACACTTGGGAAAAAACTGAAAGGATAGGAATTTTTAAATACCTGGTTCGAATCAATGAGCTTACCTGTATATGCAGAACTTTCAAGACGACCGCCTAGCTGGTAAGTAAAATTATTTATCTTTTGAGAGAAGGTTGTGTATGCAGCATATACCTGGTCTTTAAATTCATACTTGCTGTTAATGCCTGGTATAGTTTCAAATTTACCCGCCAGGGAATTGTAAAAATAGTTTTCATTAAAGCTGTTATAGTTTCTTACGGATCCACGCAAGCCGGCTTCAAGCTTCATTTTATCATTTATAGGATCAGTATAATCCGTTTGAGCCGTGAAGTATTTCGTGGTTCCTCCACCTGTAATTTTTTGCTGAAGCAAAGGAGTTTTCGGAGAGTTATCCGGATTAAAATATTGAGTAGAGAACTCGCTGTTATTTGTGTTCTTACTATAATTATAATTCATGTCAGCGGTAATATCCTTATTAGGCTTTGCAAAATTGTGCTTATAGCTAACCGTTCCGCCGGAATTATTAAAAGTAAAATTTCCATTTGTGTTTCTTATACCCATATCATTGATAACGTATGAAACATAGTTGCTGTCTCTTCTTATATCAAGCAGATCAACATTGCTGAAATTACCGCCAACAAGCACGCCTGCCAGTGTAAAAGTATTCCGATTGTCAGGGAAATAATCGAAGCCCGCTCTTCCAAATGCAAAATGCCCACTGTTTTCAGGCTTATCAGTTTGTGAAAGGGTAGCAGTAACACCATTAAGATAATCAACACGTTTAGTACTTTGTGTGCTTAAAGACTTGCGCTGGTTGTACATGGTATTAGCAAAGAAATTTATTTTCCCCTGCTTAATATTTACATCAGCCCCAAGGCCAAAACGAGCTCTTGAATCAATATTGGCTCTCACATTTCCATTGTATCCGGCCTTCCTGTTTTTCTTAAGAACAATATTTAAAATACCTGAACCACCGCCGGATGCATCAAACTTTGCAGAAGGATTCGTGATAATCTCAACGCTTTCAATTTCGTCTGCAGGTATCTGGTCCAGCGTTAAAGTTGTAGGCCTTCCGTCTATAAATATTTGGGGCGTAGCATTACGCAAGGATACATTCCCGTCAATATCCACATTTACTGATGGAACATTTTTCATTACATCAACCGCTGTACCACCGGCACTCGTTAAACTTTTATCTACATTAAAAACTTTTCGATCAATATTCATTTGTAACATGCTTTTCTCTGCAGTCACTACCACGCCTTCAAGTTGCTTTGCATCAGGAACCATTTTTATATTTCCGAGATCTTTATCAACAGCACTCAACATTTGGCTCATATCGCCTCCATTCATTTTAAGGTTGAACGCAATCTTTTCGTTGTATGGCTTGTAGCCAATAGCTGTCACCAGGATCTGGTAGCTGGCGATGATCGGTAATTTATCTATGCTGAATTCTCCTTTTTTATCGGTAAGCATTGCAGCCACCACATAATCCCTGCGCTTTTTGGTGGCAGTATCCATTTTGTTTTGAGTGAGCTGAATGGAAACTGCTTCCAAAGGCTTACCATTATCATCCACAATCTTTCCATAAAAATGTCCCATATTCATATTCTGGCCTCCGCCGCCACGCCCACCACCGGCAGGGAATTGGGCTAACAATGTTCCGGAAATGCAGAAGGCTATAAATGCCAGGTAAAATTTTTTCATCGTTATTGTCTTTTGCTTAATACGCGCTTTAAATGGATTATAGAAAACCGAACCGCCTTATAAAAAAATGCAAATCTGGGACGAAATTCTTAATTAAGTTTTTGATTATAGATGAACGGTAACTCCTTAGACGGCAATTTTTTAAAAAACCTGCTCGATTTTATTTTATTTGTTATTTTAATTTTCAATGTGATACTCGGGTGGCCGATTATCATCTATCCCGGAAAATATGAACATCAATACAATTCATCCTCTACACATCCAAATTAAACAGGACTTCCGTCTGTAACGCAGTGGTAACAAAATGGTTTGTTTTTAGTTTAATTTTTTAATTACTTTTGCAAACTCATAAACGGTGGTTGTAGCTCAGTTGGTTAGAGCATCAGATTGTGATTCTGAGGGTCGTGGGTTCGAGCCCCATCATCCACCCGAAATAAAATCCTGCGATAATGCGGGATTTTTTGTTACATAGTTTTTGCGTTTATTTAATCTCCATCATTTGCGATTTGTGTAGTTTTTAGCTATACTAAATTATACTACTATTTCAATTTATCTTTGCGATCTTCTTAACCTAAATTGAATTGATATGCCATCATTTGACCTTGTAAGTAAAGTGGATCTGCAAACACTCGACAATGCTATAAATACCGTTGAAAAAGAAATAAAAAATCGGTTTGATTTTAAAGGAAGCCACGTGGTAATTGATCTTAATAAGAAAGAATTTAAATTAAATATGGAGGCGGAAAGTGAAATGAAGCTAAACCAGGTAATTGACGTACTAATAAGCAGGAGCATGAAACAGGGGCTGGCTGCTGAAATTTATGACCTTAAAAAGGAGCCTTTTCAAAGTGGAAAAGTGATGAAAAAAGAAATCCAGGTGCGCAACGGCATCAGCCAGGAAGATGCAAAAAAGATCGTAAAGCTAATAAAGGATTCAGGATTTAAAGTGCAGGCAGCCATAATGGATGATATCGTGAGGGTGACTGCAAAAAAAATTGACGATCTCCAGGCTGTGATACAAGCCTCAAAAGGTTGGGACCTGGGCCTGGCATTGCAATATGTGAATATGAAAAATTAAGCCATTTTTGGTTTTGCTTGTATATATAAAAGCCTTAGCTTTGCAGCCTCAAAAAAGCATGGCAAAATCCATGCACTAAAAAATAAAATTATGAAAAAAGATATTCATCCTTCTAATTACAGGTTTGTAGTTTTCCGGGACATGAGCAATGGTCACATGTTTTTAAGTCGCTCAACTGCGGCCTCAAGAGAAACCGTTGAGTGGGAAGATGGTAAAGAATACCCGGTTATAAAACTGGAGATTTCAAATACCTCGCACCCTTTCTATACCGGCAAAAATATGTTGGTCGATACTGCCGGACGTATTGATAAATTCAAAAGGCGTTACGAAAAAAGGGATAAATAATACTAAAAATATATTTCTAACAATCCTCTCAATATCCCGGGAGGATTTTTTTTTGCCCGGGAGCTAACGGCCTGGCTCATGGCTAAAAACTATTGCCTCAACTTCTTATAGGCATTAATCAGCCCGTTCGTAGATCCGTCATGTGAGTTTACATTACTATCATCTTTCAATTCCGGCAAAATATTTTTGGCAAGCTGTTTCCCCAATTCCACACCCCATTGGTCGAAGCTGAAAATATTCCAGATGATGCCCTGCACAAATATCTTATGCTCATACATTGCGATGAGCTCACCGAGTGTAGCAGGAGTAATCTCGGTAATAAGGAAAGAGTTTGTAGGTTTATTACCGTCAAATTCTTTGAAGGGAATGATAGCTGCCGGCACGTCTTCCCCCTCCAGTTGCTCAGTGGTTTTTCCGTTCATCAAAGCTTCCGTTTGTGCGAAAAAATTGGAAAGTAGTATTTTATGATGCTCACCCATCGGGTTGTGCGTAAGTACTGTTGCGAGAAAATCGCATGGTATGAGCAATGTACCCTGGTGAATCAATTGATAGAAGGCATGTTGGCCGTTAGTACCTGGTTCGCCCCATATTACCGGGCCGGTAGTATAAGTTACGGCATCGCCGTTACGATCCACATGCTTGCCATTACTCTCCATATTTCCCTGTTGGAAATAAGCCGGAAAACGGTGCAGGTATTGGTCATAGGGCAAGATCGCTTCAGACTGTGCCCCGAAAAAATTGATATACCAAAGACTGATGAGGGCCATGAGCACTGGCACATTCTTTTCAAAGTGTTTTTCCCTGAAATGCACATCAACTTCGTACGCCCCTTTTAAAAGGGCTTCAAAATGGTCAAACCCTATTGTAAGAACAATCGATAGGCCGATGGCGCTCCACAAACTGTAGCGGCCTCCCACCCAATCCCAAAAAACAAACATATTGGCAGGATCAATGCCGAATGCCTTTACCGCATCTTCATTAGTGCTGAGCGCTACGAAATGTTTGGCCACAGCTTTTTCATCCATAGCTGCTTTAAGAAACCAATCCCTGGCAGAATGAGCATTGGTCATGGTTTCCTGCGTAGTAAATGTTTTGGATGCAATTAGAAACAGCGTCTCTTCAGGTGTAATTTTTTTCAATACTTCGGCCAGGTCTGTTCCGTCAATATTGCTTACGAAATGAGTGGTGATATCTTCAACATGGTAAGGCCTCAAAGCCTCGGTTACCATCACGGGGCCAAGGTCACTTCCGCCGATGCCAATGTTTACAATATATTTTATTTTCTTTCCGGAATAGCCCTTCCATTCACCACTATGTATTTTTTCGGAAAAAGTCTTCATTTGATGAAGTACCTTTTTTACATCGGGCATTACATCTTTTCCGTCTGCCAATACCGGGCCACCGGAGAAATTTCGCAACGCAGTATGCAATACAGGTCTCCCCTCGGTTTCGTTAATTTTCTCACCGTTGAACATCGCGTCTATAGCTTCCCGTAAGCCGCATTCTTCTGCAAGTTGAAGCAGCAGGCCGAGGGTTTCATCGGTTACGATATTTTTGGAAAAATCACAAACGATTCCGGTCAATGCAAAGGAAAAGTTTGCAAATCTTTCAGGATCTTCTGTAAAAAGGTCTTTGATGCGCACATGTTTCATGGCTTCAAAATGGGTTTGCAACAATTTCCACGAGGCCGTTTGCGTCGGATTTATTTTAGGGAGCATAAATAGAATCAGTTAAAATTATAATGAGGCACGAAGTTAATACATGATCAGGAAATGGGGAGAGCAACACACTGCAGCAGACCGGAGACCACGAGACAAAACAGAAGAGCATAGTATGGATGTAATTCGTCTTATCTGTATTATTTGTTGCGAAAAAATAACGTCAGGGCATTATTTTAAAAGCAAAGTGGAATAAGTCAGCATTCGTCAGAAAAGAAAAACTAAAGGCTTTCCACTACTTTAATAGTATCCCTCACCATCCTTTCGGTAATATCCAAATGCAATACCATTCTTATTTGAGTAGGAGAAATAGGCATTACTAAAATCCCATATTGCCGAAAGGCATCGGCCAGTGTATGCGCCGTATAACTACCGGTTACTTCGAAAATTATGATATTGGTTTCCACGGGCATCATCTTACCGGTGAATTCTCTGAGGAGCAAGGCACTAGCCAAATCCTTGGCATGAACATGATCTATGTCCAACCTCTCGATATTATTTTCAATAGCATAAATGCCTGCCGCCGCCAGGTATCCAGCCTGCCGCATACCCCCACCAAATACTTTCCGCACACGACGTCCTTTGTCGATAAAACTTTTATTTCCAAGTAAAAGGCTTCCCACAGGTGCCCCAAGCCCCTTGCTCAGGCAAATGGAAATACTATCAAATAATTTTCCATAGTCCAGAGGTCTTTGCTTCTTCTCCACCAAGGCATTGAATAGTCGGGCACCATCGAGATGCAGCTTTAAATTATTTGCCAGGCAAACTTCTTTAATCCTTTCTATTTCAGCTAATTCATAACAGCTTCCACCACCTCGGTTTGCAGAATTTTCCAGGCTCACCAGTCTCGTTACGGCCTTGTGAATATCATCGGGATTAATGGCAGATTTCACGACATCTGCATTGATTCTTCCTCGATCGCCATCCAGTGGCTTTACCTGGCAACCGGAATTGAATGCGATGCCACCGCCCTCATAGATATAAACGTGGCTGAGCTTATCACATATTATTTCGTCACCGGGTTGCGTATGGCATTTTATCGCGATTTGGTTGGTCATGGTTCCGCTTGGGCAAAACAATCCCGCCTCCATTCCAAACAGGCTGGCGCCCATCTGCTCTAGTTGGTTTACAGTAGGGTCTTCTCCAAAAACATCATCACCTACCGTGGCGCTAAACATGCACGCAAGCATGGCCTCACCAGGTTTAGTAAAAGTATCCGACCTGAAATCTATCATTTGGCTAAATTATTGAAGTTAAACAGCAAAAGAATGGCTTTTTGGTTTTTGAACAAAATGTTTCAAATTTCAGTAATGTCATAAAGTATTAATTAAATGGGGGAAAGGTTATGAAATGCCGATTTTGCAATGTAAATTTGTGAATGTTTAGGAAAGATTCAGTGATTAACACATCTTTTGCAACATTTTCCCCTTTGTTAATGTCTTTACATCGTATACTAATCATTAATTATAAACACACATGAGGCAACTTAAAATTGCTACGCAGATTACCAACCGTGATTCACAAGCAGTTGAGAAATATTTGCAGGAGATTTCCAAGATTGGAATGATTACTCCGGAAGAGGAGACTATTTTAGCACAGAAAATTAAAATGGGAGATCAGAGAGCCTTAGAGCGCCTCACAACTGCCAACCTACGTTTCGTAGTTTCTGTTGCAAAGCAGTACCAACACCAGGGATTGTCATTGAGCGATCTTATTAACGAGGGTAACCTCGGCTTAATAAAAGCGGCACAACGCTTTGATGAAACCAAAGGTTTCAAATTTATTTCTTATGCCGTATGGTGGATTCGCCAGTCCATTTTACAGGCGTTGGCAGAGCAGGGCAGATTAGTCCGCCTGCCTCAAAACAAAATTGGCACGTACAATAAAGCTAACAAAGCCTACATGGCTTTTGAACAGGAACATGAAAGAGAACCTTCCACCGAAGAACTTTCTGAAATTCTTGAGATGAGCGAAACCGAAATCAACAATATTTTTCAAAGCAATACCCGCCATACTTCATTGGATGCGCCGGTACACGAAGCGGAAGATGTTGCAATGGGCGATCTCTTAAAAGGGCCCGGTGAAACGGATGAAGATGTAATGCACGATTCATTAAAAAATGAAATCCGTCGCGTCTTGAAATCATTAAGTCCCCGTGAAGCGGAGATCGTAAATGCTTATTTCGGACTTGATGGAGAGAATGGTGTGACCATTGAACAAATAGGCCAGAAATATGATCTTACAAAAGAGCGCATCCGCCAGATTAAGGAAAGAGCGATTAAGCGCCTTCAAAAAGCGAGATACAGCAGCGCCCTTAAAGCGTATTTAGGCTAAGTTATTCTTATTAAATTCTTCAAAGGCTGCCCTACGAGGTGGCCTTTTTTTATGTGCGCCATACATGCAATAGTGTAGTGCCTATTGTATTTGGTTACTTTGCGGACTTGCATAATGCCTGAGCTTTTGTGGGGGTTATTATTTCCTTGTTATCTGTACCTTGTGTTTTATGCTTTTACAATCAGCGTGCCCAGCGATGGGATTATAAAAACTTACATTGAATCTTGTTTGGATTAAACAAGAACACTATATGCAACAACAAAAGATAAAAATATTCAACGCTAAAATAATTACGCCTTATAAAATAATTAATGGCGGAACATTGCTGATGACCGGCGATACAATCACTGCAGTTAGCGAAAGAGATATCGAAGCCAGGGATGCAATTGAAATTGACGCAAAAGGACAATATGTGGCGCCCGGTTTTATTGACATCCATGTGCATGGCGGTGGCGGTCACGATTTTATGGACGGAACTGAAAATGCTTTTCTTGAGATAGCGGAAACTCACGCAAAATATGGCACAACTTCTATGTTGCCGACCACGCTTTCAAGCAGTCGCGAAGAGTTGCAACAAACCCTTGATCTATACGAAAGGGCTGATAAAAAAAACACAAACGGTGCGCAGTTTTTAGGCATGCACCTGGAGGGGCCTTACTTTGCAATGAAACAACGAGGCGCACAGGATCCCAAGTATATAAGAGACCCCGATCCGGAAGAGTATAAAGAAATACTGTCCCGTTTTTCTTGTATTAAGAGATGGAGCGCTGCTCCTGAGTTAAAAGGTGCGATTGAATTCGGCAGATTCCTGCGTTCAAAAAAAGTATTGGCTGCGGTTGCACATACCGATGCCATATATGAAGAAGTACTCGAAGCATTTGAGAATGGTTATTCACTTGCGACGCATTTGTATTCCGGGATGTCTGGCGTTACAAGAAGAAACGCATTCCGTTATGCCGGTGTAATTGAAAGCGCTTACATCATTGATGAAATGGATGTGGAGATTATAGCAGATGGCATTCATCTTCCGCCGCCATTGTTGAAACTGGTTTATAAAATAAAAGGGGCAGACAGAACTGCATTAATTACTGATGCCATGCGTGCAGCAGGAATGCCGCCAGGCGAAAGTATCCTGGGCAGTCTTCATAATGGCCTGAAAGTAATTGTGGAAGATGATGTAGCCAAGTTACCTGATCGCAGTTCATTCGCCGGAAGTGTTGCGACAGCAGATCGTTTGGTAAGAACAATGGTAATGATGGCGGATGTTTCTTTAATTGACGCGGTAAAAATGATAACTGCTACACCTGCACGAATTTTAGAAGTGTCCGGTAAGAAAGGTTCACTCGTTGAAGGTAAAGATGCTGATGTAGTAATTTTTGATTTGGATATTAATATTCAAATGACAATCATAAATGGCAGGATAGTTTATAAAAGGGATACAGAAATCGATTAATTGATCTTTAAAATTTGTTGTGTTTTTTCAAACATTTAAACTGAATGAATATTAAACAATCGATAGAAGACAAAGTGTAAATAACTAAATTGTACTTCATTCATGTTGTTAACTATCTACTCAATTCTTGCTTTTCTTTACTGGGCCTTTCTTACCCTGTACTTAATTATTAACGGACGTAAAATAAGACACTTATCTTCTATCGAAACCTCGGCAAGTAATCAACCATCTGTAGTAATAATTATTGCAGTAAGAAACGAAGAATATGCATTGAGAGACGCATTGACAAGCGTATGCAATCTTGGCTACCCAAATTTTAAAGTATTAGTTGTTAATGACAGATCAACGGATAATACGGGGAAAATCCTTGGCGAACTTCGGGAAAAGTATAGCAATCTTTCTGTTATAAATATTGAAACACTTCCTCCTGGCTGGTTGGGTAAAAACCATGCATTATATACAGGCAGCAGATCTTCTACTGAAGAGTTTTTACTCTTTACTGATGCGGATGTTTTGTTTCAGGAAGATGTTTTGAACAAGGCTATACATTATTGTTTTAAAAATAATCTGGATCATTTAACAATTTTACCTGGCATTATTTCTTCATCAGCAATGCTGAAAAGTGTGGTTACGACATTTGTAATTATGCTCACGGCAGTTCAAAGGCCATGGGCGGCAAAAATAAAAACATCCAAAACTTCTATGGGGGTGGGCGCATTTAATTTAGTTAAAAGAGAAGTTTATGAACGTGCCGGCACACACAAAGCAATAGCGATGCGGCCCGATGACGATCTAAAACTTGCAGCATCAATCAAGGCAGCCGGTGGTACAACAGATGTGCTTTATGGGCTGGACGAAATACAAGTGGAATGGTACGATAGTGTAAGAGAATTCATTGATGGGCTGATGAAAAATCTTTTCTCAGGGTTCAGGTATAATATTTTTTTAGCAGCCGGCGGCGCGATTGGAACGCTGCTATTCTTCGTGCTTCCTCTTCCTGTCATTTTATTATTTGGAAATAATGTAGAACGGATTTTAGCGGTTTGTATATTGATGTTCCAGGTAATACTTTATGGAAATATGCCGGGCTCAAATGGTAAATGGTGGAATGCGTTTTTGAGCATTTATGCAGGCCTAATAATGACATATATCATAATCAAGGCGACTATTATCAATTTATATAATGGCGGTATTTATTGGAGAGATACTTTTTATTCCCTTGCCGAATTGAGGAAGAATAAATGAACTCTTATCAATTGTAAAAAATTCCGAATAATTAATGAACCTTCGTAGCCTAAAATTTCCCGGGTAAAAAATCAGAAAGAATGAAGTCACTACAAAATATGATGAACAAATCACCTTATGTTTTAATAATTTTTTTTCTTGTCTCGCTTGTTTCATTTACGGTATTCAGCCGGCATAAGAGAGATGTAGAAAAAATAAACGATCACCCTAAAATTGTAAACATTATAAATTTTATTCGCCTGCTTGAGCCGAGAGATTCTGCAATAACTGAAGATGTACTCTATCAAACTGTAGTAAGGCAGGTTGACATAATGAAGAAGTATAAACTTGGTGGAACTTTTTTATTACAATACGATGCCTTGCTTGATCCGCACTATCAAAAATTGTTGAAGAGCCTGCCACGTGATTCTTTTGAAATAGGTGCCTGGTGGGAGATACCACAACCACTTGTTGAAAATGCCGGAATGAAGTGGCGGGGCCGTTATCCATGGGACTGGCATGCTGATGTTGGTTTTTCAACAGGATATTCTCCTAAAGAGCGTGAAAAATTAGTAGATGTATACATGGCGGATTTTAAAAACATATTTGGTTATTATCCAAAGTCTGTAGGCTCATGGTTTATCGATGCACATACCTTAAACTATTTGTATAAAAAATATAAAATTGTCGCGTCGTGTAATTGTAAAGATCAATATGGCACCGACGGCTACACGCTTTGGGGCGGTTATTGGAACCAGGCATATTATCCCAGCAAAATAAATTCATACATGCCTGCTCAAAATGAAAAAAACCAAACACCTGTTCCCATTTTTAGAATGTTGGGCAGCGATCCTGTTCGCCAATATGATAACGGGCTTGGAACGTCCAGGCAAGGTGTTATCACCCTTGAACCAGTTTACCATGATGGAGGAGGAGATTCGGCATGGGTGAACTGGTATTTCAAAGAATTCTTTGAGGGCAATGCTATGGCATTTGCTTACACACAGGCAGGACAAGAAAATTCATTTACATGGAATGCTATGGCAAAAGGCTTTCAAATACAAATGCCTTTAATCGCACGACTTCGTGATGAAAATAAAATAAAGGTTGAAACACTTGCCGAATCAGGAAGTTGGTTTCGTGAACATTACAAAACAACACCGGCAACTTCGGTTACAGTGACAGAAGATATGAAAGGCAGTGACCGCAAAACAGTTTGGTTCAACAGCCGTTTTTACCGCGCTAATTTATTATGGGAAAATGGCACCTTACGTTTCCGCGATATTCATTTATTCAATGAAAACTTCCCATCAGTGTATACAAAAGGCAAAGCAACCTCCAACGAATGCTCATTCTTTACGCTTCCCCTGGTTGATGGATATATCTGGAGTGCTCCCAATAAAATTGCGGGCCTACGCTTTAAAACTGTTATCGATGGAAAAGAGGTTTTATTGGAAGGTGGAGATCCTGTCGTGACTGATTCTATTGCCGGAAAGCTGCATATTTCCTGGCCCTTGAAATCTTTTGAAGGCACACTTATTGTTGACATTGATGAGCGACAATTAAAGATGAAAATAGAAAGTAGTAAATCAAACAAATGGTTTCTTGATTTGACAACCGCCGATAATGCGACCCTGCCTTTTAAGAAGATAAATGCAAAGCAGGTTGATTGTGAGTTTGAAGGAATGAATTATTTTATAAAGGCGGAGAAGGGTAGGTTTTCAAAACCAGGTAGTGGTGTGGTTTTTAGAATGACACCAGAGGACAATTCAGTAACATTGAACCTAGTAATTACTACATTGCATGAAAAGTAAAAATGAGTTGCTTGCTCTTAAAGTTTGCACTTTACGGCCAATGAAGGATACACCTGCAAAATATTTTCAGATGAAAGTATGTGGTAGAAGGTATTCCATTTTGTGCCCAGCGCAAAAACTTTATTGACGTTATACCAAAACTGGGGCTCAGCTAAAAAGGAAAACCTTTTACCCCTAAGGTCTAAAGTCAAATCATTGCCGTGGTTTTTATTTTCTGTCCAAAATGAAAAATCGCCTGAGAACTCCGCTTTATAATTCCACAAACCTTTCCACCAATAGAGGGTACATAGCAAATCGTTCGATGGCTTATCATAAGTAACACGCTTAACCGAAATCACGCTGCTGAGATAGGCCTTTCCCAATTTGAAAGGATAACTCAAACCTGCCGAATAAGTGTTGACAATATAGTAGCTATATGCTTTCGGCTCGGTTATTCCCAGCCCACCACTATACTGGATGTTGAGAAAAATTTTCGGTTTCCAAAACCGGAATGATTCCGATACCTGGATGTAAAATTTCGCAATGTTATGTTTCTCGCCCAGGAAATCGGCTTGTGTTTTTAATAGAAATGATCCGGGTTTAATAAAAGATTTCCCGGAGTCCTGGTTCTTGAAATATTCAAAGTAAAGCGTTGGAAAATTTTTCGGGTTGCGTTTGGGATCAATCGTATGGCGCGTATCATAATGTAGCTGAAGTGTCTGAGAAAATACGTAGCATTGAACGAAGCAGAAAAAAGTTACCATTAGAAATTTCATACTTTTAAATTTATAATTCAGATAGTTTAACCCTACTGAATTGGTGAAGAATGGATTTTGTAAAACTGGGTTAATTACAATGCGGTATGCGGAAGCGGAGTGGAAATCTGTAGAAATCGTTTGGAAATATTATGGAAATGATCTTTTTCCTTGAAATTTAATAGAATGATGGATTTAAATAATGAGGCATTTATTGATTTGTTTAAGGAGGGCTATCAAAAATGCTTTGGAGTTTCGTTAACCAAATCCATGTCGGAAACCGAAAGCAAACATTTTGTAAATAAAGTTTATGAAAGTACGGGGCTCGTTATCGGTGCAAAAAGTATAAAGAATTATTCATTGTACATTCTCGACCGCTCAGAAGCCAAACGGGAAAATCCATCCGTTGCTACATTGGATACTTTGGCGAGGTATGTATTAGATGCGCCTTATACAGATGAAGTGAAAAGAAAAACAAATGAAGGCCATTATCCTTATTGGTTTCGATATAAAAGTAAAACGGCAAGGCCCGAAACAAAAAAGATCAAAAGAAAATTACTTCATCCAAATTATTTCTATTTCATTGCTCTAATAATTATTCTTGTTGTATTTCTTTTAATACGCTTTACAAGACCGCAAAAGGAAAATGAGCTTGTTGAAAATTTTCTCTCTGTGCAAAGAGATTCACTTACAAAACATGGCTGGATTATTAAGTCTGAAGATAAGGCGTGGTGGAGCAAGCGAAATGAACACCCGGGAGAGCTTACTCTTTTTGCACTGCGAGGCGACAACTGGCCTGATTCGGCAAACGAACCGGATATTAAAAACTTACTGCTAAAAAAAATTACTACAGATTGTTTCTCTACCGAAGTTCACCTGGATAATTTTATTCCAAAACGGGAATGGCAACAGGCCGGAATTCTGCTTATGGAGGACACCACCTTTAAAAGTAAGTGTATTAGATTTTCCATAGCATACAATGATTTTTTTGGAGGCTTTTCCAAGCCGGAGGAAATAATAATTCAAGCCATAAGTACAGGTGGTAAAGGTTATAACCGCCCTGAAGAAATTTTACATCTTCCTGTTTTTAGTATCGAGCAGGGCGATGAAACGATCATCAATAATAATATGCAGCGATCTGCCCTGAGAATCGAAAAGAGCAAAAACCGTTTTCGTTTCTTATATTCTATGGGGCCGGTTGAGAACTTTGCTTTCAAAGAAGCTTTAACCAAAGATCTCGGCTTTACTCCAAATTATGTCGGCATATTTGCTTTGAAAGGTTTTGTAAATGACTCGACTATTGTTCCGGTGCGGTTTAATTTTTTTAGTTTGTTGAATATGCCATGCGAGAAATAATTGAAGATTCGGGCCTCTTAGATATTATCTATGGAAATTTTTGTCTATTCCTGTTACCTAAAACTCTTCTTCAACGCCGCCAACTTCGCCTGGAAATCGTCCACCGGTTCTGGCTTTTTGGAAAAAGATTTTTGCTCGCGTACTTCCGGCTTGGAATTTTTTACAACCGGTGATGCATCTTTCATAGACAAAGCGATTCTTTTTCTTGATATATCAACTTCCGTTACAGTTACCATTACTTTTTGTCCAAGTTTCACTGCTTCATTAGGGTCAGTTATGAAGCGATTGCTTAATTGAGAAATGTGCACCAGGCCATCCTGCTTCACACCCACATCTACAAAGGCGCCGAAGTTGGTGATATTCGTGATGATTCCGGGTATCTTCATGCCAGGTTTTAAATCTTCCATAGTACTAACGCCATCGGCGAAACGGAATTCTTCAATAGCAGAACGGGGATCGCGGCCCGGCTTTTCCAGTTCCTTTAAAATATCTTCAATGGTAAACAGGCCTATTGTTTCTGTAACAAAATCTTTTGCTTTGATCTCTTTTCTTATCGCTGGGTTTTGTATTAATTCCGGTACAGTGCTATTTACTTTTGAGGCCATAGCTTCCACCACATTATAACTCTCAGGATGCACTGCGGAATTGTCCAATGGATTCTTTGCACTGTTCACTCTTAAAAAACCTGCACTTTGTTCATAAGCCTTTGGGCCAAGCATAGCGACTTTCTTTAGTTCTTCCCGGCTTTTAAAGCCGCCGTTCTTTGCACGATATTCAACTACATTTTTCGCCACATTAGCACTAAGACCGGATACATAGGTGAGCAAATGTTTACTCGCTGTATTTAAATCAACGCCCACAAAGTTTACACAGCTTTCTACCACCTGGTCAAGCGCTTCTTTCAATCGCGGTTGATTTACATCGTGCTGGTACTGGCCCACTCCAATGCTCTTTGCATCTATTTTTACCAATTCACTCAAGGGGTCGAGCAGGCGGCGGCCAATGCTTATAGCGCCACGAACGGTTACGTCTTCATCGGGGAATTCTTCTCTCGCCACTTCACTTGCCGAGTAGATAGATGCACCGCTTTCATTCACCATAAAAATGGAAACGGGTTTTCCAAAATCAATACCTCGCACTAACGATTCTGTTTCTTTGCTTGCCGTTCCGTTTCCGTAACCAATGGCTTCGATATTATAGGTAGCCACCAATTCTTTAATTGTTTGTACGGCACCATTCCAATTGTTCTGCGGAGCGTGGGGAAAAATAGTATTGTATTTTAGAAACTCTCCATGTTCATCAAGGCATACAACTTTACAACCCGTACGAAACCCCGGATCAATCGCCATGATTCTTTTGTGTCCGAGTGGAGAAGCCAATAATAACTGCCGAAGATTTTCTGCAAACACACGTATGGCTTCTTCATCAGCTTTTGTTTTTGCCGCCATGCGAAATTCTGTTTCAATAGAAGGTTTCAGTAAGCGATTAAAAGAATCTTCAATGGCTAAGGCCACTTGTTGAGAGGCTGTATTGGATGCAGTTAAAAATTTCCGCTTTAGTTCTTCTACGGCTTTTTCTTTTTCAATATTAATATCCATTATGAGGAAACCTTCTTTCTCACCACGCCGTATCGCTAAAATCCGGTGTGAAGGACTTTGCGAAAGCTGCTCCTGGTATTCGAAATAATCGCGATATTTTTGCGCATCTGTTTCTTCTTTTTTACTCGTCAATACTTTTGACACAAGTATTGCTTCTTTGCTAAATAATTTACGAATAATATTGCGTGCCTGTTCGTCTTCGGCAATCCATTCGGCAACGATGTCCCTTGCTCCCTGTAACGCTTCAGCATTATCTTTTACCTGTTCGTTTACATATTTTTTGGCGTCATCTTCAGCATTTATATTTTGCTGGCTGAATAATAAAGTAGCCAGTGGCTCTAATCCTTTTTCAATTGCCTGGGAAGCTCTCGTTTTTCGTTTGGGTTTATAGGGAAGATAAATATCCTCCAGTTCGGTCGCGTTAACACAATCTTCAATTCGTTTTTCCAATTCCGGCGTAAGCTTGCCTGCATCTTCTATTGTTTTTAAAACGGTCTCTTTTCTTTTTTCCAGTTCATTAAAATATTTTACCTGGCTTATTACATTACCAATTATAACTTCATCGAGGTTGCCTGTTGCTTCTTTGCGATAACGGGCGATAAAAGGAATGGTGGCGCCTTCCGTATGCAGGTCATAAATACTATTCACCTGCCTGTTGCTGATGTTTAACTCTGCGGCTATCTTTTGTGCATATTTCAAATCCATAGGTCTATTGTTTTGGGGCAGCAAATGTACGTGCTCTAAAAGGCAAAAAAAATTTGTTTCTGGCTTGTACAATGAATATAAAAAACATTCCCTTGGTGCCCCGCTTTGGAATTGCATATAAGTAATTGGATGTCACAAGGATTATTATTCAGCGGGGGATTTTGGATTGATACAAAATGTAAATTTGATTACGATGTATTTTGCATAGAACTATTAAAATCCTAAGATGAGAAGGTTATTTTTTATTTCGGTAGTTTTTATACAGGCATCAGTTGATTTTTGGTCAAAGGCTTGATATGCTACCATTCACTGAAAATTTTCTCAACCATTAAAGGAATAAACGGGCAAGGATGAAGTGCTTGACAGGACAATTCAATTTGTTGTAACGGGGAAATAAATTCCCTGACAGGCTTTGCAAATTTTATAGGGTTTAGTTCGGATTGACATAGTGCGGATTTTTCAATGCCGTGCTTTGGAAATAGATCGAAGGCAGAATTAAAGATATTTTAGGCTCTTAAACTTACCTGTTGGTGAGTAAGCATTTTTGAAAACATAGTGCTCCAATATTCTGCTTTGG
The DNA here is from genome assembly GCA_038251675.1 of Chitinophagales bacterium. Lineage (GTDB taxonomy): Bacteria > Bacteroidota > Bacteroidia > Chitinophagales > Chitinophagaceae > Ginsengibacter. Next base: position 23,121 of record JBBSBD010000080.1, read on the forward strand.
CTTTTAATAATTCAAATTCTCTTTTCGAATTTACAAGGCTATCATAAAATTTGATGGAAGCGGGTTGGGTGTGGTTTTTAAATTCAAACTGGAGCTCAATCGCCTCACGTTTTTTCTCTATATCAAATTTTTTAAGA
>JBBSBD010000081.1:0-23226 GCA_038251675.1 Chitinophagales bacterium
GCAGGTTATCGTCGTTAGCGGTATTATTAAGCGCCTGAACAGCAGAATGAAGATTTGCCGCTGCCACGCTCAACTTTAGATAGCTGCTTAAAGCGACGTTATTGGCAAAATCATTTAATACAACCTGTTGTAAAGTTTTAAAATCAGTGTCGGTGCTCGCCACATTATCGGCCTTGTTACAGGCACTAAACAAAAGTGTTGCAAATAGAAATAAAATCATGCTCTTCATGGTTGGTAATTATGTTTGAATAATAAGGTTATCGTTTACAACAGTAGTATTGAAACGCTGCAAGGCCACTTCCGCCGGGCCTTTGAGAACATTCCCGTTTTTATCGAACGTACTGCCGTGCAATGCGCAACTATAGCCACTTCCCGTAACCGTTAGTTGGTTTTGCTGGTGTGTGCAAAGAAGCAATATGGCGGAGTAGGTATTGTCTTCTCTTTTCTGAACCGCTATATCATAAAACATCTGGTCAGGTCGTACAATTTGCAGTGAAGATTTCTCAAACAAACTTAGCGGCACGGTGACTTTCTTATCAGTTACACCTGTTTTAAAAATGGGAAAAGACGCAGGGCTGCAACCGTGCAATTGTGCTGCAAGAAAACCCGCAGTCCCAAGAAGGCAAATAGTACAGGTTGATTTTATGAAATTTCTTCTTTCCATTTTATTTTACGCTTGATAGTGATTATTGCTTGTTCGTTCTTGATACTTGCTACTTGATTCTGGATTCCTGTCCTTAAAAAGAATAGCCAATTCCAATATTCAAAAACTGGTTATTCTGTTTGTAGGGTATTGCATTGGGCGGGGGGTTAATAATAAGATCCGGGTTTTGTTTCCCGGTATGTAAAATTCTCACGTCGGCCTTTACGGCCACGTTAGGAATAGGCAAATAGCTAAAGCCTGCAATTATGTGCGATTGTTTTTCAGTACCATCATAAATTGCTTTGGGCGGTGCAGGAATTTCAGCATTCAAATCAAGAAATTCACTGCGAACAAAAGTTATAAATTGCTGAGCCGTTTCGCTTTTTTTGAACAACCAGTCATATCCTAATTCTGCATATCCTCCATACATTCCGGTTGCAACATTTTTTGCATAAGCATTATTAATCTTGCCTCCACCGGGATAACTGATATACACCCCCAAAACTTTGAATGAAAAACCTTTGTTTGCATATTGAACATCAGCTTCTCCTAAATACAACGGCGTACCGAAAGCACCGCTATCAAGGCCAAGGCTATCGGCGCTCAGTTTATTCAGGCCAACTGTGCCACCTGTATAAGCGGACACCTGGACTTTAAAATTTTTATACGCATACTGAAGCGCTGCACTCACGGCAATATTGTTTGCAAAAGCACTACTGCCTTCCGCCCGCCCACCACGGATTCCACTACCATGTTCAAAAGCTTCACTATTGAGCCCATTCATCAATGCAAATGAATAGTTTAGGGGAAACCTGTTTGCAGATCCGTAAAATCCAACACCCAGCTCACGCCATGTGGCCGGTATTACTAACTGCTCAACTATTGGCCTTTCCACTCCATTAAAGTTTACCGGCAGATGATTTTCGTTTAAGAGGCCAATACGCGGAATAAACAAACCCGCAACTATATATTGCTTCGCATTCAAATTGAATTTCAGGAAAGCCTGTTCCATTGCGATTTCTGCACCATTATCTTCTCCGCCTTCCACTTTTGCATTTTCAATTTCCATTTCTGAAAAGAATGCAATCTTTCTGTTGAATTGGTGCCCAACGAATAACACAGCTCTTTCCAGGGTTACTTGTGACTGCCTGGCATTGAAGTTTCTTTGGTAAGCTGCGCTCCCATAGCCGGAAATAACCGTCTTATTTACTGATGTTCCGGCATTTAGCGAATCTTCATTTGTAAAAACCTGTTGCTGTGCTTTTGTTCTGTATTGGGAAAATGCGATGGAGTAAGCAGCAAGACTTACGGTGAGTAGAAATACCTTTTTCATGGCCGCAAATTTATCCTCCCCGATGCCTGAAGAGTTACTATTTCGGAAAATCACATTTACGAAAATGGAAAAACTGTGGAAATTCTGAAGATTTTTAAAAAAAGGGTGTTTTCACCCCCCTATGTTGGGAATTATTTCTTTAGATTTATTTATCCAATTTTTTGTAGAAGGCCATCTCAATAAACCTTACTCATAAGATTGCTAAAACATCCGATCAGATTCAACAGGTATAAAAATTTAAAACCCCCCAATTAAAACCGCAGGTTAATCATATAAGTATGTGTTTTAAGTAAGCGTATAAAAGAACGGGAAGTTCAGTCGTAATAAATGGAAACAATACAAATCGAAACAATTTATTTCAAGCATGAAATATTAACAGGGATGAAAGAAAACCTACCGGAAAATTTAATGGAAAAAACCGTAATCAAAGGAAGAGAAGCACACAATTATTTACCTTACTGTAAATTTTTTATTTCTTTTGAGCTATATAATCTTATGCCCTTCTTTACTTTTTTACATAAGATTGTTTTACATAAATAGTATAGTAGCCTCATAGCAGGACACTGAAATAGTAAGCCCTTTTGGAAACGAAGGTTATATCTCTGAAGAAAGAGATGCGCCCAGGTATTCCCTGTTCATCCGGGCGATGTTATCCACTGAAATCCCTTTGGGGCATTCAGCTTCGCAGGCGTAAATATTCCCGCAGTTGCCAAATCCTTCTTTGTCCATTTGGCTTACCATATTTAAAACGCGGGTGTTTCTTTCGGTGTCGCCTTGCGGAAGTAAGGCGAGTTGCGAAACCTTGGCACTTACAAACAACATTGCAGAACCATTAGGGCAGGCGGCAACACATGCCCCACAACCAATACATGAGGCTGCCATAAAAGATTCGTCTGCTTTATGTTTATCAATCGGTATTGCATTTGCGTCTACAGCATTACCGGTATTTACAGAGATGTAGCCGCCAGCCTGGATTATTCTGTCAAATGCTTTACGATTAACAACGAGATCTTTAATAACAGGAAAAGCTATCGACCTCCACGGCTCTACCACAATAGTATCGCCATCTTTATAAGCACGCATGTGCAATTGGCATACGGTATTTTTTGACCATGGTCCATGTGCCCGGCCATTGATGTACATGCTGCACGAACCACAAATCCCCTCCCTGCAGTCGTGATCAAAAGCTATCGGGTCCTTGCCTTCCTGAATGAGACGTTCGTTCAACACGTCAAACATTTCAAGAAACGACATTTCCGAGGATATATCTTTTACTTCGTAGGTTTCAAAACTTCCTTTTGCCTCGTTATTTTTTTGACGCCAGATCTTTAATGTGAGATTCATTGTGTAATGTTCCATAATTAAATGCTTTCGGTATAAATATTATTCGTTCCCCGTTCTATTGTTCCTTTAGTTGGTAGAATTTCTTTTGCAAGCTTTCTATAGTCAGCAGTAATCTTTATATCAGGAACATCTTTGCTACCAACAATCCTTGCATCAATTTTGTAATTATCAAACTCCTTTTTTAAATACATAATTGATGAATGAATTTGATTGACTGCTTTAATTAAGTCTCGTCCTTTCAATTCTATAAAAAAAACTCTTTTATGTTCTTTCCCTTCTATTAAAAAATCACATCTCTTTTCATTGACTTTCTGTACCAAACATTTGTCAACTTTTACCTTTTTTATTGTGATACCAGACTTATTATGTAACTGGTATTTTTTACCATTTTCTTCGGCAACACATATTTTTCTTTGATCATTATACTCAACACATTCTTCAGGTATTAAATTCATCTTGGTACTAATTCAATATTTAGCAGAGCATCAAACTGTTCATTTAAGAAACCTGAAACACCGTCAATTTTTTCCGCTTTAATTAAATTTTCTTGCCGATCTATAATGTCTTCGCAAGTTCCATCCTGTAAAAGCATATAAGCTGATACGTCATCGGGATTTATCCAATATTTTTTATCAATAATCTCATTAGCTTCTCTTTGATGCTCTTGTCCAACCTGATAAGCATACATCACATTATTTAAAGAAGTTAAGATGTAAGGACTATGAGTAGTGATAACCAACTTACAGTAATAATCAAAGTCAGCTGTAGTCTCATATTTTATTTTTGAAATAAAATACTCCATTAGCTTTTTTTGTGTCGTTGGAAAACAATTAAGCTCAGGTTCTTCAATAATAATATATGGACAATTCAAATGGTTATATATTCGATGGTCAGTTGAATAGTTCGATTCTACAGCATAATCAAATACCAATAATAAAGGAACTACACTATTAACAGCGCTAGAAGCCTCTCCTATATTTATCTCTTTTCCATTTTTCAGTATAATGATATCATTTTCATTTACGTTTTTATATCGTATATCCAAAACGTTTGAATAGTCATACAGACTTTTTGAATTTTTTGCATTACTTACATATTGTCCAAATGAAAAAAAATATTGTGGAAGAGGGGCTTTCAAGCCGGCTAATCCAAATATTGATTTATTTAACAACATAACAGCTTCCCTAAAAGCTGGGATGTATGCAATTATTCGAGTATCTCTATCTTTATTTCCTTGCGGATTTTTTTGTAAATCAACTCTAGTATTTTCATAGATTAAATGAAAAACTGAATCCCTAAATTCTATATATGTATCCCAATTAAGATAGTTTGTAATTCCATATTCATCCAAGTTTTTTTTGAATTCATCATTGAAATATTCATCCATTCTTTCTTTACTCGCAGCTTCCCCTTTAATCCATAGTTGCATATCTGAACGATCAAGTACATTTTTTACAACTGACAATACTTTTCCAACAGTACTCTTTCCTGTTCCTTGTTCGCCTATCAAAATATTGACCTTTCTAAATTCAAGTTCAACATTTTTTATCGGCCCAAAATTTTTTATGATTAATTTTTCATTCATTCCTTTATTTATAACTCCTCTGACTCGGTTTCGCCACCTCAAAATGAAGCGGCTCTTTATTTAATTTCTCATCGTTACCAGTATATTCCCATGCGGCTGCATAGGAGAATTGATCATCATTCCGCAGTGCTTCACCCTCTGCTGTCTGCATCTCTTCCCTGAAGTGACCGCCGCAACTCTCTTTACGGTTAAGTGCATCTATACACATTAACTCGCCAAGCTCAATAAAATCTGCCACTCTTCCTGCCTTTTCAAGTTCCGTATTTAATTCATTTATTCCACCGGGTATTTTTACATTGTTCCAAAATTCGGTTTTAAGATTTCTTATTTCTTCAATAGCCGAAATAAGCCCTTCAGCATTACGAGCCATGCCACATTTTTCCCACATGATCTTACCAAGTCTTTTATGAAAACTTTCAACTGATTCTTTTCCACCAACGCTCATTAATTTTTCTATCTTCTGCCTCACTTCATTTTCCGTTTCTTCAAAAGCAGGATGCGAAACAGGGATTGCCGGCGTTCTTATATCGTCTGCCAAATAATTTCCCAATGTATACGGAATTACAAAATATCCATCAGCAAGGCCCTGCATTAATGCCGAAGCACCAAGGCGGTTGGCTCCATGATCGCTAAAATTCGCTTCGCCCAAAGAATACAATCCCGGCACTGTTGTCATAAGCTCGTAATCAACCCAAAGGCCCCCCATTGTATAGTGAACAGCCGGGTAAATTCTCATAGGAACATTATAAGGATTTTCACCTGTTATCTTTTCATACATCTCAAAAAGATTTCCGTACTTTTCTGCAACAACTTCTTTACCTAAGCTGATAATTGTCTCGTCATTATCTTCTGACATCCCCTTTTTCCCCATTTCCACCTTTCCATACCTTTTTATAGCATCCGCAAAATCGAGATACACCGCCATCTTCGTGGTGCCTACACCGTAACCTGCATCACACCTTTCTTTAGCTGCACGTGAGGCCACATCACGCGGAACGAGATTGCCAAATGCGGGATACCTCCTTTCCAGGTAATAATCCCTTTCCGCTTCAGGAATTTCAGATCCCTTTCGCTTCTCATCTTTATTCTTTGGCACCCAAATTCTTCCATCGTTCCGGAGGCTCTCACTCATAAGTGTAAGCTTACTCTGATGATCGCCGCTTACGGGGATGCAGGTAGGATGTATTTGCGTGAAACATGGATTAGCGAACCATGCTCCTCTTTTATGCGCTTTCCACGCGGCGGTTACATTACTGCCCATGGCATTTGTACTCAAATAGAAAACATTTCCATAACCGCCGGAGCATATTAAAACAGCATGGCCAAAATGCCTCTCTAAATTTCCCGTTATAAGGTCTCTAGCAATAATGCCCCTCGCCTTCCCGTCAATTTTAACGATATCAAGCATTTCATGACGGGTGTACATAGTCACATTTCCAAGGGCAACTTGTCTTTCAAGGGCTCCGTAGGCACCCAGCAACAATTGCTGGCCGGTTTGACCGGCAGCATAAAAGGTTCGCTGCACCTGGGTTCCGCCAAAGGACCGGTTACTGAGTAAGCCCCCATACTCGCGGGCAAATGGTACTCCCTGTGCAACGCATTGATCGATGATAGAAGTACTTACTTCTGCCAGGCGATACACATTTCCCTCGCGGGCACGATAATCACCTCCCTTTATAGTTTCATAAAAAAGCCGGAAAACCGAGTCTCCATCATTTTGATAATTCTTGGCTGCGTTAATGCCACCCTGCGCAGCAATCGAATGTGCCCGTCTCGGACTATCCTGGAAGCAGAATGCTTTCACTTTATAACCAAGTTCGCCCAGCGAAGCGGCAGCAGAGGCCCCTGCCAGTCCGGTCCCAATTATAATTACCTCAAGCCTTCTTTTGTTTGCAGGACTCACGAGTTTCACATGGCTTTTATATTCCGTCCATTTTTGCTCCAGCGGTCCTTCTGGAATTTTCGCGTCTAATGCCATACGTTAGTATTAATTTATTTTCAAAAGAAACTCTCGGTTTCAAACAATCTTATTTAAGCCACCCCGCCATAAATGAAATGGGCATAAAAGCAAATAATAAACAGATTGCTACTGAATAAAAAATTCCTATGCCTTTTATAATTGGCGTCCATCTTCTGTGGTTTATACCAAAAGTCTGGAATGCACTTTGAAAGCCTTGCAGAAGATGAAACAGAAGAGAAACAAGCCCTATCATGTATAAAGTAAATAATAAAGGATTGGTAAATACCTCTTTCATTTCGTAGTACAAATTCTTCTCCGGGCCATTGAAATACATTTCGTTTTTAGTGCCTGCCCAAAAGTGATACAAATGCATTACTAAAAACAACAGCAGAAATGTACCAAGCCATCCCATTGTACGGCTATACCATTTTATTTTAGGCGGATAATTATGCTTTGCATAAGAAGTTTTCCTGGCAGATCTATTTTGCCTCCACAATAACAACCCTTGTATTATGTGCAATAAAAAACCGGCAAATAAACCAACTTCCAGGAAGCGCATAAAAAAATTACGACTCATAAAGTAAGCGGCTTTGTTGAATGTTTCGCCGGCATCATCATAAAAGATCATCCCGTTGATAGAGGCATGTACAATGAGATAGGTAATAAGGAAAAACCCGGTGAATGCCATTACGAATTTTTTTCCTATAGAAGAAGTGAATAACTGTTTCCAGGTCATAAATGCGGGGAATTGATAGTTGTCAAGATGTACAAAAATACTACAGGAAGTTTAAAAACCTTGTTCAGCAAATAATTTTTATATCTATCAATTACAAAAGAGAAGATTATAAGTTTAATCTGCGTAATAATATATTGTCAATTTGGTTGTAAACCACATCCGGCTTCATAGTACGCCATTGAGGAAAATTAAAAAGTTCTATATATTTATCGAGACGCGCTTTTATAAAATCATGTTGTGTTGCTTCCGGCATATTCAGGCACACTACCCAACCATCCTTGTCCGTTACATCATCGTACCATTCTTCATAATAGCTATCATCACTGCTATGGAAATTGAGAACATTTTCCGCGATAAGGATAAATTTTTTTATCCCCTGTCTCATAAAATCGTCGATTACGTCCCGCTTGAGTGTCATAATATCGTTTTCAATGGCATCGTTCCACTCACCTATTAATTCAATGATGGCATATTGTTCCTGGTAGTCTGCCATTAGAACTTTCATATATAAAGTAGCGCTCCCAAATTCATCCCACAGCGGATGAATGTAATAATTATAGATAGTTTGTGTAAAGGCAAATTCACTATACTCTCTTCCATAAAACGGGGAATGTAAATCATCTTCTGAAGTATATAAATACTGCCAGCTATCGTATGGTTCTATGTTCTGCAAAATATTTTGTTATGTATCAATGTAAGGTGATTTCTTTTGCAACAAATTTATTTATTTACCGAGAGTTAATACAATTTTTATTTGAAAATAATCACAATAAAAAAGGCCGCTTTAAAAAGCGGCCCGACGAAAAAGATCCTCAAATATTTTTACGCTACTCAATAAAAAGTTTGTCGGAAAATACAGCTTTGTTTCCTGAGTCGGTAACCTTGATCATGTACATACCAGCCGCCTGCTTTTTCTGAAGTTGAAAATTCTCTACCTGTCCAACTGATTTTACGTAAACGATCTTATTTGCAATAAGGCGTCCCTGGAGATCGCTTAGTGCAACTTTATATTCACCCACTACATTATTTTCAAATGTAATTTTAAATTGCCCGTTAGTTACGGGATTAGGGAATACAGAAATAAATTTATTGCCAATAACCTCGGAACTGATCAGCGAAGGAGCCCCTACAGAATTTTGCTTTTCCTTTTCATTTAGAAGGTTGCTGCTTGCCAGGTCTGATGCGTTGAAAATCTCGCCATCGGTAGGTATTTTGGCTGCAGTGAGATCTTTTACATTTACCTTATAATACCCTTCAAAGGTATTGGCGCTGCTTATAAGCACCTTATTATCATTATCTACTGCAGCGCCGTTAACAGTATAAGTAGGAGAAAGGTTAAGGATTGCACCTTTATAAGTGGCAATTCGTGTCTTGACATCAATCTCAAATACATTCCGGCTGGCTGTAAAAAGATATAGTTTTCCAAAAGCATCACCAACCACATCGCCGCCCCAACTGCTGCATTTATTATGTATTGAAATGCCATTATTGCTTTCTGCATCTACGAGGTTACCAAGATCAGTTATTATTATTTTGTTCCCGGTGGTGAACCTGATCAGGTGATTACCATCGTTAGTAAGTGCGTAGCCATTGCCATCGGCTCCAATTGTCATACGGGTAATATTCAATGCCTCATCATTAAAATCGGGATTGTTTACCAGTGTTTTCTTTACAGTAAAAAACGAGGAAGAGCCATTATTTTGATGTGTATCCAGCCATACAAGCTGCCCCGTACGCATAGTAGCAAAAAACAATTTATCATGCTTTTTATCATAAGCGACAGCAGCGCTCATTTGATTTGTAGGCGAAAAATTGCTTAGAGCGATTGCATTGGAAGAATTATCGACGCCGTTTTGTTGGACGGTTGCCGGCAGAATATGTTCACTACCTGCATCAATATCCTTCCTGGTTTCAGCATCGACATAAGAAAATTTTGTTTTGCCATTTTCGAATACGGTTGCTTTCATATCAGCGGATTGCATATCAAGCACCCTGATATCGGTCCAGTTGAAATTTTTGCTGGCCTGGCCAGTGATGGCAAAGACTTTATTGTCTTGCGAAAATCCCTTTGATAGGGCGGCTAAAAATAAAACGGAGAATACTAATGACGGTTTCATAGTGATGAATTGTAGTTGTTATATTAGATTAAATTGAAAAAATGATTCTATGACAATATTAAATAAAACACAGGATTTAATGGAATTTTTCAATCGCTTTTTTTACACTCCCAAATTTTGTCAAAAGTGCCTTCGCCTTGCTCCTGTCGGTAATTCCGGTTTTTTCCATAACCATCTGAATCCCTCTCTTTACGAGCTTATCGTTGCTAAGCTGCATGTGAACCATCTTACTATCCTCTACCCTCCCAAGATGGATCATAACTGTTGTGGAAATCATATTCAAAAGCATTTTCTGCGCAGTTCCACTTTTCATTCTTGTGCTGCCAGTAACAAATTCCGGACCAACAACGACTTCCACCGGAAAATCTGAACAATTACTGATCGGTGAACCCGGGTTGCAAGCGATACTTCCCGTCAATATTCCCTTCTTCCTGCAATTCATTAACGCACCAATTACGTAAGGTGTTGTGCCGCTTGATGCAATTCCTATCACAAAATCTCTTGACGACACATTGTGCTTTTTTAGGTCGGCCCAACCTTGTTTGATATCGTCTTCTGCAAACTCCACAGCACCCGTGACCGCCCTTTTACCGCCAGCTATAATTCCTATTACAAGATCTTTTGGTACGCCAAACGTCGGAGGGCATTCACTGGCGTCCAAAATGCCCAGTCGGCCGCTTGTACCTGCACCAATATAAAACAGCCTGCCCCCGGCAAGCAATTTATCTGCAACTGCGTCAATAAGTTTTTCTATTTGGGGAAGCGCGAGATCCACGGCACCTGCCACCTTTTTATCTTCGTTGTTAATAGACGATAAAATTTGGGAAGTTGGCATCTTTTCAAGATGCCGGTAATGAGAAGGTTGCTCGGTAACTGTTATAAAATCCATTTAGCCCGGTAATTTTGCCGCAAAACTATTGCAATGAATTTAATTATGAATGATTGAGAAGTAATAGGTACTTAACTTTTTTTTGCATAAATGCTTTTATCCTGTCTGCAAATAAATTAAGAGCGACTTTCAAAGCCTTGTACCGTGATGAATGCATGTGAGAAACTATGCTAAACACCACAAGTCCATTTATCTCTTTTTCAACTCCTCTATTTCTCTCTCCAGTTTGGTAATGGTAGCAGTAATGTTATCAAGCCTCTTACCTTTTTTTGATATTTTAAAGGTGGGGTGTACGGTTTTTAATTCCTCTTTATACTCGTCCAACTGTTCCTTTAAGGTTCTGAGTTTACCTGCGACTTCAGTTTTTCTAATAGCCCTTGCCATGATTTTTTTAGATTTAAGAAACATAAAACTAATAAAATAATTCTCTTTTGATCAAACCATTTTTATTTTTCTTTTAAGGCATTAATATTTCCTGTTTCTATTTGCCCGCAGGATCTTTTTATTACTATGAATCATGTCGGCGAGGCCTTTATAATCCGGCATTAATTTCATAAAATATTGACACGCAAATAACATTTTCCTGAACCCAAACGATAAAGAACCTTTAAATAATAAAAGGTAAACTATCTTCATTTGAAAATTTTATAATTTTATAAAAATGAAAATGTGATTTCCCTGATGAAACGTTGTGTCGCCATTACCTGCTTGATTCTCTCCTTGTTTTCTAAAGCCAATGCTCAAAATATTGATGCTACTATTGAAAAATATGCCAGCGAGTATGGTAGTGAACGCGCCTACCTTCATTATGATAAAGCCACTTATGTGCCCGGCGAAACCGTTTGGTACAAAGCGTACCTGATGCAGGGAATATATCCCGCGGCAGACAGCAAGACCCTATACGTGGACTGGACGGATGACAAAGGGAAATTACTCCTGCACAGCCTTGCCCCAATCGTGGATGCTACAAGTGTTGGCCAGTTCGATATCCCGGAATCTTATGCCGGGAAGTTTATCCATGTAAAAGTCTACACAAAATGGATGCTCAATTTTGATTCAGCATTTTTATACAACAATGATATTCGTATTCTCACAAAAAGTAACATTGCTCAAACCTCGAAAATTACAATTATTCCGTCGCTGCAGTTTTTCCCGGAGGGCGGGGACATGGTTGCAAATGTTAATAACAAAATAGCATTTAAAGCCAACGATCAATATGGAAGACCCGTAAACATAAAGGGAAGCATTTTTGACAAGGCAGGAAAAATGCTTGACAGCCTCCATATTATTCATGATGGAATGGGTTATTTTTTTCTAAACCCAAAGGAAGGTGAAGGCTTTACCGCAAAATGGAAAGACGAAAAAGGCAAACAATATACTTCTGATTTACCTGCCGTAAAAAATTCCGGCATTGCCTTACAGGTTGTTCAGCAAGATAAGAACAGGATCTTTTCGGTGGTTGCTTCGCCAACGGAAGGAGCGGCTTTAGGCAAGGTTCATATAATTGGCACCATGTACCAGCATGAGATTTTTAAAGTAACAAAAGATATAGCGACAGGCCAGGCTCAGGGTGTTGTTCCCACGCAGGACCTGCCGAGTGGTATTCTTACCATCACAGTATTTGATGATCAATGGATTCCTTTGGCGGAGCGTATCACTTTTATTAACAACCAGGAATACGCATTCTACCCTGAGATGGAGGTCCAGCATTGGGGATTAAATAAAAGAGCACGGGATGAAGTTCAAATTACCGTTCCGGATAGTGTTGCCGCAAATTTCTCCGTTGCAGTAACTGATGTTGATATTGATACCGATAGCAGTGACCATATCATTTCTCATTTACTGCTCACGGGAGAGCTGAAGGGAAAGGTCTATAATCCTTCCTGGTATTTTTCCAATTCCAGCGATACTCTTAGTAAGCAACTCGACCTTGTAATGCTTACGCATGGCTGGCGGAGGTTTAACTGGGAGGACGTAGTAAGTGGAAAGTTCCCCAAGATCAATTATGAAAGAGATACTTCCTATCTTACCCTTTCAGGAAAACTTTATGGGGCTTCACCTTCTCAATTGAGAGATGCAGATAATATTGTTTTATTGATAAATAGCGGGGTGAGGGGAAAGCAAATGTTGGTTTTGCCTGTTAAGTCCAATGGTACCTTTAATGATCCGACCTATCTTCTTTTTGATACCGCGAATATTTATTACCAGCTATCAAAGGCAAAAGGGCTTGGAGACGTTTCTGTGAAATTTATGGTGGGAAGACTTCCTCCCTTACAAAACAACATCGCGGCGACCGGGAATTATTATAGCAAATTTTTTGATACTGCAGGGAACGCCCGTCACCTGGAATTGGCCAATGAATTGGCGGCACTCTTAAGTAAGTACCAGGGTAAGGTTCTTGAAACGGTAAAGATTAATTTAAAAACCAAAACACCCGTTGAGGTACTTGAAGACAAATATCCTTCCGGCCTTTTCAAGGGCGGCGATGGTTACCAGTTTGATCTTTTGAATGATCCCAGGGCCAGGAGTTCTCTAAATATTTTTAATTACCTCCAGGGGCAGGTGGCAGGATTACAGATAAGCACAGCCGGTGGAGGTAATGAACCCTCGTTATCATGGCGTGGCAGTACACCTCAATTATATGTTGACGAAGTACCCACCGATGCTTCGTTAGTTTCTTCAATCTCAGTATCCGATGTAGCTTATATTAAAGTGCTGAGGCCACCCTTTTTTGGAGGGTCGGGCGGTGGAGCGGGGGGCGCAATTGCCATCTATACCCGGCGGGGCGATGATGTGAAAAGAGACGACGGTAAGGGGCTTGCAAATAATAAAGTGACAGGCTACAACGGGATTCGCGAATTCTATTCGCCCAATTATGGCACCTTCAGCCCGGATGATGATAAGAAGGATATCAGAACAACGCTATACTGGAATCCGCAATTAATTACAACGCCTGGTAACAACAAGGTCACTTTCACATTCTATAATAACGATATCACCAAAGCTTTCCGGGTTGTGATCGAGGGCATGACCAAAGATGGCAGACTTGCGCACCTGGAACAGATCATGGAATAAAGACATTATCCGCTAATGCCTTGAAGATGGGTGATGGAATATGCATACTCTTGCCCCGCACCTAAACACTTTTAGTCTTGATTCGAATGATACCTTATTAATCCTTCCATAGGATTTTTTAAAACCTTTCCTATCCGCAATTGATATTTATCGCATAAATGCTCTAATACATCTTTGAATCCAAAAGCAATGCTGCCCGTAAAATGAATGGGCAAATACCTGCTTTCTTTATATTTAACTATGTGTGTTGTAAAAAAATCATTTAATCCATCAGCTATAATATTTTCGGTCATGTAGTGGCCTCGGTTCTCCGCTAAAAAAATGGCAAACGATGCAAGATAGCGGTTTGGCAAGGGTTGTGTGTAGACTGCATTTAGAATTTCATTATCGGTAGTAACAAACCTGGCATCAAACCTTGAGCGCAGATCATCATCAAAAATACTGTACAGAAAATGCTGAATTACTTTTTTGCCGAGATAAGCGCCACTCCCCTCGTCGCCAAGAATGTAACCAATACCAGGGCTGTTTTTCACGATTCGCTTCCCGTTAAAATAGCAAGAATTTGAGCCTGTGCCGAGTATGCAGGCAATGCCCTTTTCGCTTCCGCAGAGTGCCTTGGCAGCGCCTGATAAGTCATTGTCAACTGAAATTAAAGCTTTGGGAAAGACCGCTTTAATAGCCTTCTTCACCATTTTTATGTTTCCCGGATTTTTGCATCCGGTACCATAAAAATAGATTTCAGCGACATCGGACTGCCCTGCAATTGAAAGCACCTCTTTCCTCAAAACATTTTCCATTTCAACGCTGTTTACAAAATAAGGGCTCAATCCTTGTGTAAGAAAGAGCTTTTTGCGGTTTCCTTTCAGAAGGCACCATTCTGTTTTTGTTGACCCGCTATCGGCGATCAATTTGATGGTTGGCATGTTTATCTCATGTTTATTAAGGAAATTTGCAATTCTAAAAAATAAAATTAGATAATTAAGAATAGTATGCGGAATAAAAAATTACAGGTTTGGCTTCCCCTTATTTTAAGTCTTTGCATGGTGGCTGGAATGTTTATCGGTTACAGGATAAAAGGCAATATGCCTAATAACGGTATTTTTTTTATTGACAGGCAGCGGCCTGTTCAGGAAGTTCTGGACCTTGTAAGCCGTAAATATGTTGACAAAGAAAATGAAGATTCATTAGGTGATGCCGCTATTGAAGCGATATTAGCAAGGTTAGATCCCCATTCTGTTTTTTTGCCTCCCAAGGAATTAAAAGAAGTAAATGAAGATCTCGAGGGGAAATTCTTTGGAATAGGTGTGGAGTTTAATATTTTTAACGACACCATAAATGTGCTGAATGTGCTGCCCAACGGCCCATCGGATAAAGCCGGCCTTATGGTAGGTGACAAATTTTTAAAGGTGGGCGATTCAATAATCGCAGGTAAAAATATAACTACCGAAAAAATAAAAAATTTACTAAGAGGAACAGGTGGAAGCAAGGCTGATATAACCATCCTGCGAAATGAAAAGGAAAAAGTGATTAGTATCACCAGGGGCTATATTCCCCTGTACAGCCTTGATGCCGAATATATGATAACGGATAGTGTAGGATATATAAGGCTTAATAAATTTTCTGAAACCACTTATAAGGAATTTATGCAGGCCATGGAAAACCTGCAGAAGACGGGAATGAAAAGCTTAATACTTGATCTTAGGGATAACGGCGGTGGCATACTAACACAGGCTACGGATATAGCCGATGAATTTTTGAGTGAGGACAAGCTCATAACTTATACAGTTGGTGCCCACTCTCCAAAAAAAGAATACCGTTGCAACAAAGAAGGTGTTTTTGAAAAGGGTAAACTGGTTGTACTTGCCAATGAAGGAACGGCTTCTGCGAGTGAAGTATTAATAGGTGCATTGCAGGATTGGGACAGGGCAACAGTAATGGGTAGGCGGACTTTTGGAAAAGGTTTGGTGCAGGAGCAATATCAGCTCAACGATGGATCAGGGCTCAGACTCACAGTCGCCAGGTATTATACACCCCTGGGAAGAAGCATTCAAAAGTCATACAAAAACGGAGTTGAGGAATACAATAAAGACCTAATGAACCGGTTTCACAGCGGTGAAATGACATTTGAAGATTCCATTAAACATACTAATGAAAAGGAGTACAAAACAAATTCGGGGAAGATTGTATACGATGGTGGCGGAATTACTCCTGATATTTTTGTCCCCTACGATACACTTGCAATGGACAAAGAAATTACGCTTGCAATCATAAAGGGAACGTTTAATAGTTTTATTTATCGCAATTATCTTGCGCATCGGAAGGAATTCCAATCTTATAATTCTCCTGAGATTTTCCAGGAAAAATACCATGCTGATGACGCAACACTTAAGAGTCTGAAAGAATATGCTGAAAAGGATTCTATTAATTTTGACCTGGGAGACACAAAGGAAAAATCGCTTCTTCAAAAACAAATTAAGGTAATGACAGCGAGGCAAATTTGGCGTACCCAGGGGTTATATGAAGTAAGTAACCCCGATGATGAAACTGTAAATAAAGCATTGGAATTTCTAAAGAACGACCCACTTGCACAGCTGCGTAAATAACTCGTCTGCCCTATTTTTTTTAACTTTATAGCAAATAAATTTTTATGTGGCTCAATAGCATTTTAGATACCATTGGCAATACCCCACTTATCAAACTTAACAAGATTACCAAAGATTTGCCGTGCACTGTGCTGGCAAAGGTTGAATATTTCAATCCCGGAAATTCTATAAAGGATCGTATGGCACTTAAAATGCTCGAAGTTGCAGAGCAGGAAGGAAAAATAAAGCCCGGCGGTACTATTATTGAAGGGACATCCGGCAATACCGGGATGGGGCTTGCCCTTGCCGCATCGGTAAAAGGATATAAATGCATCTTCACAACGACGGATAAACAATCAAAAGAAAAAGCAGATATCTTAAAAGCCGTAGGTGCAGAGGTAATTGTATGCCCGACAAATGTTGAACCGGAAGATCCACGTTCATATTATTCTGTTTCCAAAAGACTATCTGAAGAAGTTCCCAATTCCTGGTATGTAAATCAGTATGATAACCTTGCTAACAGGCTTGCGCATTATGAACAAACCGGCCCCGAGATATGGGAACAAACTGAAGGTAAGGTAACACACCTGGTAGTAGCTACTGGTACCGGTGGCACTATCATAGGAACAGGGAAGTATTTAAAGGAGCAAAATCCGAATATAAAAATTTGGGCAATAGATAGTTATGGCTCTCTTCTAAAAAAATACTTTGACACAGGCGAGCTTGATGAAAATGAAGTATATCCTTACATTAGCGAAGGCTTTGGAGAAGACTTTGTGCCTGCTAATTATGACATGCAATACATTGATGCTTTTGTAAAAGTGACCGATAAAGATGGTGCAGTTATGGCCCGGCGTATTGCAAAAGAAGAAGGATTATTCTGTGGGTATAGCGCAGGCAGTTGCCTGCAGGGATTAATGCAATTGAAAAAGGATTTGAAGAAAGGTGATGTTGCTGTCTGTATTTTCCACGACCACGGTAGCCGGTATGTAGGGAAAATATATAACGATCAATGGATGATGGAACGAGGCTTTTTGGAAGTAAAGACCTTTAAAGATCTGGTAAGCAGCAGAGGCTCAAAAAAATTATTAACCGTGAAACCGGCTCAAACCGTTGCTGAGGCTATCGCAATTATGAAAGAATATGATGTCGAAAATTTGCCGGTTAAGAATGAGGAAGGAATTATTGGCTCGCTAAGTGAGGGTGGCTTATTTGATAAAATATTAACCGATCCTGAAATAAAGAGCCAAACAGTAGAGTCTGTCATGGAAGCCGAATATCCCATGGTTGCTTTCGATACTCCTGTAGAAAAACTGAGTAAATTAATATCCAAAAGAAGTGGAGCAGTTTTGAGTAAAGACGAAACGGGAAATTACCATATAGTAACTAAATACGACATCATACAAAGCTTGGCAAAATAGGATTATAAAACTGTCTATTTTTTTAAACGACTGGTTATAAATACTTTGTATGTTATATCTTCACTTATTTTTTAAGTAATTTTAGTAGAACTACGTTGTTGCTTAAGTGTTTCCCCCAAAGAGGAAATAGGCTTAGTACGACATTTGACGTAATTTTCTACAATCTAAGATTAAGCAATAACACTATTGTATAACTATCTATATACCATATCTTTGTTACAGAAGTTGATTGATGTTGATTTAAGCATTAATCTAAAAATATCCAAAATATCCAATGAAAGGTTAAAGATCGAATCTATCCAAATTCCTGAAAAATCATAAAATCCGGTATCAGTCAACTTCTATTTTTTCAAAAATCAACTCTTTACAAAATTTAAAGAGAGTAACATAAGAATTATTAAATGGCCCATCCAGTCATTCGCTTCTGAAAGGCATTATTCCTGTGATAGCCGCCAATACCCATTGAAATCCAAAAGATCCAAAGTCTATTGAAAACTATCTGATGAAATCATCAAAAATTCAATCCTTAAAAACCAATTCTGAAACCAGGCACAGTTTTCCTGGAAGTAGGAAACTCTAACCGAAAAGGCCCAAAGGAGTCTGCCACCGCGGACAAAAAATTTGCTTCTGCAGAATAATTCCTGCGGAAGTTTTTTTTATATATATCCCCATCCGTTTCCTTAATATTGCCTATTGTGGCTTTTGTCACAAAAGCGGTAAAATATAGAATCTAAATTTTGCCCTAGAAAAGGCTTGTATTACCACCTTTATGATCATAACTAACCCTGAGTTCATTCATGGCAACTTCAAGGCTAAAAGAATTATTTCTTTGGTTCCGTCCCTTACGGAGTTGTTGAGTTATTTAAGCCTTGATGAAGAAGTGCTTGGTATTACAAAATTTTGCATTCACCCCAAAAGATGGTTCAGATCAAAAACAAGAATTGGGGGAACAAAAAATATCAATATTGAAATTATACATGAATTAAGTCCTGATTTAATTATCGCAAATAAGGAAGAAAATGTAAAAGAACAAATAGAAGGCCTATCTGGATTTTACAATGTACTGCTCACTGATATCAACGATTTGGATACCGCTATAACGGGAATTTTGCAAATTGGCAAATTGACAAGCAGAGTTGATAAATCGGAAAAACTCGCTACAGATATAAGAGGGAGGTTTAACGATCTCACCGTGGCCTCGCCAGGTGAAACTACAGAAAATGCCGCTTATCTTATTTGGAACAATCCCTATATGGCCGCGGGAGGCGGAACTTTCATTGACGACATGATGCAATACTGTGGCCTTAGAAATGTTTTTTCTGATATTGAGAGATATCCGGCAATTACTTTGGATGACATTAAAGAACGTGAATGCAAGTTTCTGTTGCTTTCAAGCGAACCCTACCCTTTCCGGAAAAAACATATTGACGAAATCAAAGTCATACTGCCAGAAATGGAAATTATGCTGGTTGATGGTGAAATGTTTAGTTGGTATGGCAGCAGACTTTTAAAGGCGGCCACTTATTTTGAATCACTCCATTCAAAACTTCTGCATAGTAAGTAGCATTCTTTTTTTACCATATAAATTCACATATTTCTTAATATTAATTCGCTCCGCACCCTATCATCAGTTAATGAAAAACGTCTCCCGATACTATATTTAATTGCTATTGTGTTTTTCCCAAATTCATGTAGGTTTGCATACATTCAAAAAAAATATCAATGGCATCAAAAAAAATTACCGACTTACTGGGCGACAACGCCGAAACTTTATTTAATCACAAATGTAAAATTGACAAATCGACTCTTACGTTGCCATCGCCAAGTTACCTGGACGATGTATTTACAGACAGTAACCGCAACAACCGGGTAGTTCAAAGTATGCAAATGCTATTGGGCCACGGCCGCCTTGCTGATACAGGATATTGCTCAATCTTTCCTGTTGACCAGGGAATAGAACATAGTGCAGGAGCTTCTTTTGCGCCCAATCCAATTTATTTTGATCCGGAAAACATTGTGAAGCTTGCTATAGAAAGCGGCTGCAATGGTGTGGCTTCTACCTTTGGTGTATTAGGGATTGTAAGTAGAAAATATGCTCATAAGATACCATTTATCGTAAAAATTAATCATAATGAATTACTAAGTTATCCCAATAAATTTGACCAGACTATGTTTGGCACGGTAAAAAGTGCTTATAACATGGGGGCTGTAGGTATAGGTGCTACCATCTATTGGGGAAGCGATGAAAGTACGCGCCAATTACAGGAAGTAAGCCAGGCTTTTGAGCTGGCGCATGAATTGGGAATGTGTACCATATTATGGTGTTATACCCGTAACAACGCATTTAAAGTTGACGGAGTAGATTATCATACTTCCGCAGATCTTACCGGCCAGGCAAATCATCTGGGTGTCACGTTGCAGGCCGATATCATTAAACAAAAAATGGCCACAAATAATGGTGGCTACAATGCAACGAAACATGGTAAAACATCTAAACTTGTATATACCGAATTATCGTCCGATCACCCAATTGATCTCTGCAGGTACCAGGTTCTGAATTGTTACAGCGGACGCATAGGTTTAATAAACAGTGGCGGAGAAAGTAAAGGCGATTCTGATTTGAAGGAAGCAGTAACAACTGCCGTTGTAAATAAGCGTGCCGGTGGTATGGGTTTAATTTTGGGCAGAAAAGCTTTTCAAAAACCTTTCAAAGAAGGTGTAGAACTTTTGACGGCAACGCAAGACGTTTACCTTGATAAAGAAATAACAATTGCCTAAAACAAACCCTTGTTCTCCCGCAATAATGCCGGGGGAACAAGGCTTTTTATAAACAATTAAATTTTGATGGCCCTCCTGAAATGGGGCTGAGGTATGAAACAAGAAGAAGATTTTTATGCCAATCTTGCCGGGGAAGAAGGTGAAACCGAGGAAACTAAAAGGAGATGGTTTCGCAGAATAAAGAAAGGTATTACTACGTCTACAAAGGATAAAAAGGAAGCTCCCGATGGCCTTTGGACGAAATGCCCTTCCTGCAGGTACACTTGCACCGTTTCAGAATTGAGAGAAAATTTATTTGTATGCCCTAAATGCGGATATCATCACCGTATCGGCAGCGCCGAATATTTTGAAATTCTTTTTGATGAAGAAAGCTACCAGGAACTTTTTGCTGAGATTAAGTCTAAAGACTATTTAGGTTTTGTTGACCTTAAGCCTTATGAGCAAAGGCTAAAAGAAACTTATGCAAAGTCTTCCATTCATGATTCTATTACAGTTGCGCATGGCAAAATAAGTGAAATGGATATTGTAATTGCCTGTATGGATTTTGAGTTCATAGGTGGAAGCCTTGGAAGTGTAATGGGAGAAAAAATTTCACGTGCATGTGACTATTGTATTAAGCATCGAATTCCTTTTATGATTATTAATAAAAGTGGTGGTGCAAGAATGATGGAGAGCGCCTTTTCTTTAATGCAGCTCGCCAAAACTTCCGGCAGATTATCCATGCTATCGGATGCTAAAATTCCCTATTTTTCTCTTTGCACTGATCCAACTTTTGGTGGAACCACCGCCTCATTCGCTATGCTCGGCGATGTTATTATGGGGGAACCGGGAGCGCTTATCGGATTCGCTGGCCCGCGTGTTATTAAAGAAACTATTAAAAAGGATTTGCCACCGGGCTTTCAACGAAGTGAGTTTTTATTAGAGCACGGATTTCTTGATTTTATTGTTTCAAGGAAAGACCTCAAAGAAAAAATGGAACAGTTACTAGTGCTTTTTAGAAATTAATACTTTAAAAAATAATAACGTCGGCGTTATTTTATTTTTTTTACTGTAAAATCTTAAATGACGGCAATTAACCTATAGTATCTCATAAGTATTAAGTCGTCTTCTTACTCCTTCCAATAATTGTAATTGATCGGATATTAAATATGGAACTTAGCAATAGAAAAGCATATTACGAGTATAGTTTTGAAGCAAAATATATTGCAGGCCTGGTGCTGTCCGGAACCGAAATAAAATCATTACGCACTGGCAAAGCGAGCTTTAACGATAGCTATTGTATTTTTAATAAAGGTGAATTGTTTGTCAAAAGCCTTCACATTTCTGAATATAGTTTTGGAACAATTCACAACCACGAGCCGCTGCAGGAACGCAAATTGCTGCTTCATAAAAAAGAGCTGCGCAAGCTTGAAAACAAAATCAAGGAAAAAGGATATTCCATTATTCCACTAAAAATATTCATTGCTGAAAACGGATTTGCAAAAATGGAAATTGGCCTCGGAAAGGGAAAGAAAATCTATGACAAAAGAGAAACCATTAAAGAAAGAGAGAGCGACAGGGATATTAAAAGGAAGTATGGTGTATAAATCTTTGCCACCTTTATAAATCAACTCCATGCACAACTAACATTTTTGTTTTGGCTGCTTTTTGCCTGATATCCTTAGCAACAGAATAGCCAGGGGAAGACCACCACTCTTTTGCCCGCTCTACTGATGGAAATTCCAAAACAACAAGCCTTTGGGGATTCCAATCCCCTTCGAAACTTTCAGTTTTTGCCCCGCGGACTATAAACTTTCCATCATATGCTGCTATAGACGCAGGTGTTAATTTCTTATATTCTTCGTATAGTTCATTGTCTTCAATTTCTATTTCTACGATTACATAGGCCGGCATAAAATATCATTTAAAAAGTAAACAATGATGAATTGGTTTTATCAATTATTTAAAGCTCTCTTTTAAAGTAACCGTTCTATTGAATACTAAAGCTCCTGGCTTTGAATCCTGATCAACAAAAAAATACCCATTACGTACAAATTGATAGTGGCTTCCAACATGTGCATTTTGCAGATGTGGCTCTATGAATGCCTTCTCAACCACTTGAAGGGAATCAGGATTAATGTAAGCTTTAAAATCACCTTCCCCGGCTGCCGGATTTTCCACTTTAAATAGCCGCTCATACAATCTTACCTCTGCTGTTGCTGCATGCGGCACGCTCACCCAATGTATGGTACCTTTTACCTTAAGACCACTTGTGTCACTCCCACTTTTGCTTTCTGGAATATAAGTACAATGTATTGCCGTAACATTCCCTTCTTCGTCCTTTTTAAAGCTATCGCACCGTACTATGTAAGCGCTTTTTAATCTTACCATTTGCCCGGGGGTTAGCCTAAACCATTTCTTAACCGGCACTTCCATAAAATCTTCGCTTTCAATCCACAATTCTCTTGAAAACGGAATTACTCTTGTGTTCGCAGGGTCGTTGGGTAAGTTGTCTGTTACGACTTCTTCTGTTCTACCCTCTTCATAATTATCAATAATTAATTTCACCGGGTGCAGCACCGCCATTACCCGATACGCTGTTTCATTCAACTCTTCTCTAAGGCAAAATTCGAGAAGGCTTATATCAATTAAATTATCACGTTTAGCTACACCAATCTTATCGCAAAAAGTCCTTATACTGGACGCTGTAAAACCTTTTCTTCTGAATGCAGATATGGTGGGCATCCTTGGATCATCCCATCCATTTACATATCCTTCATTTAC
>JBBSBD010000082.1:0-23225 GCA_038251675.1 Chitinophagales bacterium
CTGCGACTCGCTTTCATCCAGCGCTTCGCTGATATTTTGAAATGCTATGAGCTTAAATTTTTTTCCTTCTGTAGCAAAAGCAGTCGCGGATAACAATACCTTAAACGATCCTTTTTCCAGGTGGGCTTTTGTAACTTTCCCGTCGCCCGGTTTCAGTGCGATGATATCATTGTATAAATCATTGTCGCGTTTTGCAAGTGAGTGAATGGTTTTTAGATAGGGTAATTGCAACATTTGTTTTAACGATTCATTCATCCACATTACCTCACCCGATTCGTTTTCATAGGAAAGAATTCCTGTCTCTACCAGTTCAAGAATTTTCTGCAGGTATTGATACTGGGTCTCTTTTTCTTTGCTTATTATTTTGAAAGCACTGTTGATCTGGTTGAATCCTTCACGCATAGGCTGTAACTCAGCCGGGGCATGTTTTACATCAAAATACCTTGAGAAATCACGGTAGTGTATCGATTCCACAAATTGCTTAATCTCATCCTGCGATTTGTGCTGGAACCGGTATAATTCAATAAGCTGGTATGCAATAACAGGAGCAATCAAAATAAGATAAGTATGCCATCCCTGCAATAAAATAAATGCAAAAGCAAAAAGGGTGGCAAATAGAAATACCACTCTCACCGTGATCCTTAATTCTAATCTTTTTATCATAGCAAATAATCCTGTTCGTAAAGGGGAGAACCAACAATTGTTTTAAAATATAATTTATGCATTGATACGTTAACTTTAAAAGTAAACAAGATAATCTTCAATTTATCGAATTAATTTATACAGCAATCACTTTTGTCATCCCTGCAGGGGACAGGGTTTCATATATCATATTTACTCAATCTCCTATACAATGCAGTTCGGGTAAGCCCTAGCTCTTTTGCGGCTCTGCTTATATTTCCATTGTGTTTTTCGATCACACGTAAAATCGTATTTTTTTCTACTGTGTTTAAATTTAGATCCGCAGGCTCCGCCTCCTGTAATACTTTAGATTCGATAGGTGAAAAGATAAGGTCAGATGCCGATAGTTCTTCCCCATCTGACATGATCACGGCCCGCTCCATAGTATATTGTAGCTCCCGTACGTTGCCAGGGAAAAGATATTGTTTCAGTTTATCAAGTGCCTTCGAATCAAATACAGGCTCTGGTTTTAGATATTTCCCCGCATACATTTTTGCAAAATGTTTTGCAAGCATAACAATGTCGTCTTCTCTTTTTCTTAATGGAGGCACCACTATCTCAACAGTATTTATCCTGTAAATAAGATCTTTTCTAAAACGGCTTTCATTGGCAAGTTCGCCAATATGCAGGTTCGTAGCGCATATTAATCGTATGTTGATATCTATTGCCTGGTTACTTCCCAGCCGCGTTACCTGCCTGTTCTGTAAAACACTTAATAGTTTTGCCTGCTGTTGTAGAGAAATATTTCCAATTTCGTCAAGAAATAAGGTGCCTCCGCTTGCAGCCTCAAATCTTCCGGCCCGGTCTTCATTTGCACCGGTAAAAGATCCCTTTTTATGGCCAAATAATTCGCTCTCAAAAAGTGTTTCCGTTAATGCGCCCACGTCTACTTTTACGAAAGGTTTTTCTGCGCGAAGTGATTGCTGATGGATGGCCTTTGCGATAAGTTCTTTGCCCGTTCCGTTTTCTCCAAGTATGAGAATGTTCGCATCCGTAGGTGCTATTTTTTCTATTTTTAAAAAAATATCATTCATTACTTCTGAGTGGCCAAGTAATTCTTTGCCTATTACAGAATCGCCCGAAGGAGCCGCAGGCCCGGCATGTTTCCCTTTTTTCCTTAGCGTTTCTTTTATGGTTTCAATTAGCTTTTCATTATGCCACGGTTTTATTACAAAATCCGATGCGCCTTCTTTCAACGATCGCACCGCCAGGTCTATATCGCCATAAGCGGTAATCATAATTACAGATGCCTCCGAACCAAGTTCTTTTATCTTATTCAACCAGAAGATGCCTTCATTTCCTGTGTTGATAGAACTTGTAAAATTCATATCAAGCAATATGAGATCAAATGATTGTTTTGATAAAAGCCATCGTATATTTTCAGGATTTTTTTCGGTGACAACTTCTTTTACTTCTGTTTTTAATAGCAGCCTTACAGCAGTCAGCACATCAGTATCGTCGTCTATAATTAATATACAGGCATTCTTAAGCAACATATTCTATCAAGTATTTATTTTTTCAATATCGGCTATTTTGAAATTTTACTGAAGGATTAAATTTAAATGTATGGTTGAATAATTGATTTAAAAATTATGCATATCCCATAAAATCATTGTTAATTTCATAAATCACCGGTTCACTTGAACAAGATAGCTGCAATTATACCATAAATACAAAAGCATGGCAATTAATTTTTTATGTAATGAGGCTTAAAAAAAACCTGTATCAAAAACGTACAGTTGCTGTATGGTTGTGAATTTTATGTAATAAGGAAATATTGGTTGAGCAATTGTATTCTTTAAAGCCGCCGCTCATATAATCCTTTGCTGATAAAATTATTTTTACTCTTATATTTATTTTCAAATTTAATTAATATGATTTTTTCAAAATTAGCTGCTTCTGCGTGTTTGGTTCTTTGTGTATTTTTTACAGAAGCTCAACAAGTGAAGAACACTTCATACACAACGCCATCAGGAGAAAAAGTTTTAAGACTTGAAATGATCGTACCTGTTGATAAAAAGACGGTATGGAATTATTTCACAAAGGATGCGCTTTTGCAAAAATGGATAGCGCCCTTGGCCCACATTGAATTAAAAACAGGTGGATTTATTTTAACCAATTATGATATCAATAAGCAGCTAAGTGATAGCACATCCATAAGGCTCGCCATTATTAACTACTTAGAGGGAGAATTACTTACTTTAAAGGTAAAGCTTAATGACAATTTTACGCCAGAGGTGCAAAGCGAAGATGGCAACCTGCAGGAGTTAATTCAATTTGCAGATGTGGGAGGTAATAAAACGAAACTCATTTCATCAATGATAGGCTGGGGAAAAGGAGATAGCTGGGATAAAACGTATGATTTTTTTGTAAAAGGAAATACCTGGACTTATGAAGAATTGTTTAAGGCAATTAAATAATCAATATTCCCATTTTTCTTTCCCGGCGCCATGCCACAACTCACGAGGCTATATTGCTGCCGCATCTGTATCAAAACCGAACACTAATTGTATCACTAAGGAACATCTTCGTAGATCACCTCGCCTGTAACTTATTGACAATCACGAACGTTAAAACATGGCATCGTGTTAATGGTATATTGCAGGCAGAGCGTTAGCATTTTTCTCATAGCGTAAAGGCTCCCGGCTCAAACCGGGAACCTTTTTTAAAAAAACTAAAAATATAAATTGTGGATAGAGTAATTGCAAAGAAATATTGGTCTCGAAAAAGAATTCTCACTATAGCAGGAATTGTAGGAGTGGTAGCATTGATTGGAGCCAGTTATTATTTCACATCGGGCAAGAGCCGTTTAAATGTGGATACAGAAAGAATAACAATCAGTGAAATAACAAAGGGCTCTTTCCAGGAAAATATTCCTGTGAACGGAATAGTATTGCCGCTTACCACCATATATCTTGATGCTGTAGAAGGTGGCCGTGTTGAGGAAAAGTATGTAGATGATGGCGCCATGATGAAAAAAGGACAACCAATTTTAAGATTGTCGAATACTGATCTGCAATTGGGATTGGTTACCCAGGAAACCAACGTGTATAACCTGCTGACTCAAATGCAGATTTCGAAAAATGCTGCTCAGCAAAATACGGTGAGCAAACTCAATCAAATGACGGATGTAGAGAGCCAGCTAAAAGAGGCAGAACGGGTTTATAAATTAGACAAACACTTGTATGAGCAAAAAGCAATCGGCTCGCAGGAATATGAAAAAGCTTTAAATGATTATAACTATTACAGGCAAAAGGAAGCACTCACACAAACAATTCTTCACCAGGATTCAGCATCGACAGAGCAGCAGTTAAAACAGGCGAGGCAGTCGTTTGAAGGATCGCAAAATGCATTGAATGTAATGAAGCAAAAAGTAGGTGATCTTATTGTACGTGCACCTATTGATGGCCAGTTGACTTCTTTGGATGCGGAACAGGGACAATCAAAAAATAAAGGAGAAAGATTGGGGCAAATTGATGTATTGAGCGGTTATAAAGTGAGAGTAGATATTGATGAACACTATATATCACGTATCTATACCGGTTTGAAAGGAACTTTTACCTTTAACGACACTACGTATACACTTGAAATTAAAAAAGTATACACACAGGTGACCAACGGCCGCTTCCAGGTAGATATGCAATTCACTAATAAGGTGCCGCAGGGAATAAGGCGTGGGCAAACCCTGCAGATCGTATTAGCGCTCAGTGATGCAAGAACTGCAGTGCTGTTGCCGAAAGGTGGTTTTTATCAGCAAACAGGTGGTAACTGGATATTTAAATTAAGTGATAACGGCAGTAAAGCGTATAAGGTAGATATACAATTAGGAAATCAAAACCCTGATTATTATGAAGTGTTGCAGGGATTAAAGCCGGGTGATAAAGTGGTTACCTCCAGCTATGAAAATTATGGAGACATGCAGGAACTGGTACTGCAGAAGTGATAATAAAATTTAGTTGACATAGTTATTTTTTAGAGTTCAAATATCAGAAATTGAAAAGCCAAACAAAATATCAACAAGACATTCACCAAGGCTTAAGCTTCTAAAAAAGCTAAAGCCATAAATACACTTTTATGAATAAATCTTTTTTATTTCGCCTGGTTTCAATTATTTTCTTTTGCCTTGTTTCGCTCGCTATTAAAAGTGAGACTGCGACTTGTGACATGAAATGCAGCTCTATTAAAACCAATAACCAAATGTTACAATCGACAATCATCAGTGAGCAGCAATCTGTTCCTGCCTATCCTTATGAAAGTTTTTTCATAAAAATTTAATAACAAAAGATCAAATCTAAAAAACAAAAAAATGATCAAAATTTCTGAACTCGAAAAAATTTACCGCACCGAAGAAGTGGAAACTGTCGCGCTAAACAAGCTTTCCTTTGAAGTGAAATCAGGAGAATTTGTGGCAGTAATGGGCCCCTCGGGCTGTGGCAAATCAACTTTGCTCAATATTGTTGGATTACTTGACGATCCTGATGATGGTAGTTTTTTATTCAATGGCATCGAAGTTGCAGATTTTAATGAACGCAAGAGAGCCGATCTGCGCAAGCGCAATATTGGTTTTGTGTTTCAGAGTTTTAACCTCATTGACGAACTTACCGTTTTTGAAAACGTGGAGCTTCCGCTTATTTATCTTGGTGTAAAAAGCGATGAAAGAAAAAAGAGAGTGGAAGATGTTCTTGATAAAATGCAGATCATGCACCGCCGCAATCACTATCCGCAGCAATTGAGCGGTGGACAACAGCAACGTGTAGCTGTAGCGAGGGCTGTGGTAAATAACCCAAAGTTAATCCTCGCGGATGAGCCCACAGGAAACCTTGATTCATCTAACGGTAATGAAGTAATGCAATTGCTTACTGATCTTAATGAACAGGGAACTACCATCATCATGGTAACGCACTCGGAGCATGATGCACGCTATAGCCACAGAATTATTCGTATGCTAGATGGACAAACAGTGACTGAGAATATTTTGGTATAGCTATATAGTAGATTTAAATTTTTTCAAAATAAATGTTGAACGATAGGTGGTGAGCTATTTCCACTTAAAATTCAGCATTTAAAATTTAAAACAGTTAGAAGTGTTCAAAAACTATTTTAAAACCGCATGGAGAAGTTTATGGAAAAATAAATTCTATACGCTTATAAATATAAGTGGATTGGCTGTTGGTTTGGCAACCAGTATCATGTTGTTGATGTGGGTTCAGAATGAATTGAGCTACGATAAATTTAATAAAGATTATAAAAATATTTACCAGTTCAGCACTCATTTTAAATCAAGTGGGGAAGAGCGTGTATGGAAAGGAGTACCAGGCCCATTATCCGTCATGGCGAAATCAATACCGGAGGTTCAGTATTTCGTAAGAACAGCCAGCGAATTTGATCAGCTTCTTTCTGATAAAGAAAAGAAAAAAGTATTTTATGGAAACACGACTGCCAGTGTTGACAGTGGGTTTTTCTCAATGTTTGATTATCATTTTTTGAAAGGGAATAAAGAAGCTGCATTTCCCAACAATAATTCTGTCGTTATTACTCAATCTATAGCTCAAAAATTATTTGGAGATGAAGATGCAATGGGAAAAACAGTTGGCTATTACGGCAATTATTTTACAGTAACAGGCATCCTAGAAGATTTTCCTAAAAATTCTTCTATCAGGTACGACGCGATTTTCCCGATGGGATTTTATGCAAAGCAATTTACCGAAGGCGGTGGTAACGGTGACTGGAAAACAATTGACACAGATGTCGGTGATTTTTCTTTCAGCACGTTTGTAAAATTAAAGACTGGTGCCGATCCTGTAAAAACGGGTCATAAATTTTCAGCCGCATATAAAGCAGCGCGTAATGGAGATAGTGATGCTTCTTTTGAACTGCAGAATCTTGCGGACATACACCTCGTAACCGCTGATGGAAATAATTCGTCCCTGAGGATGGTGCAGATTTTTATGCTGGTGGTAATATTATTATTGGTTATTGCGAGTATTAATTATGTAAACCTCTCAACTGCACGTTCATTGGTACGTGCAAAAGAAGTAAGCGTTCGCAAGATTATAGGTGCCAAAAAACACCAGCTCTTTTTACAGTTTACTATTGAAACTATTTTATTATTCTGCATGGCGACGGCCTTAGCTGTTGTTTTAATATTTGTCCTGATGCCTTTGTATAATAACATTTCGGGCGAAACATTATCATTTAGCTTATATGATAATGCTGTCTGGAAAACAGTCCTTCTTGCTGTCTGTGGCACATTGATCGCATCAAGTATTTATCCCGCTTTACTATTATCCTCGTTTCGTCTTATCGAAGCTTTAAAGGGAAAATTTACTTCAGGAGTTGGCATTGTTACTTTTAGAAAAGCGCTGGTTATTTTTCAATTTTCTATTTCTGTTATATTACTTGTATGCACAATTATTATGAGTAACCAGATGCGGTTTATTAAAAATAAAAATCTTGGCTATGATAAGAGTTATGTTTTTTCTGTGCCATTAACGCAAGAAGTTGTTGATCATCTCGATGCTGTAAAAACCGAATTACAAAAGCAAACTGACATACTAAACGTTTCCGCCACCGATGTTTATGATATTTCCAACCTATATAGTCAGACGGGGGATCTTGATTGGTCGCCCAAGCCGCCGAAAAGCAATATGGTGATCACTCAAATTTCATCTGACAAAGATTTTATTCCCACTATGAGAATAAAAATGATTGAAGGGGAAAACTTTACCGGTACTCCTGCTGACAGCGCCTATTATATTTTAAATGAAACAGCAGTAAAGCAAATGGGTTTGAAGGCACCTTATACCGGTAAACAGATTTCTTTTCATGACAGAAAAGGAACCATATTGGGCGTGGTTCAAGATTTTAATTTCCAGTCACTAAAAGAAAAAATTGCTCCCCTGATTTTTTTTACAAACTGGAACAACCGGAACATTCTTTATGTACGTACCACAGGAGCCCATGCACAGCAGGCGATAGCTTCAGTTGAAAAGCAATATAAAAAATATGCAGGCGAAATTCCGTTCCGGTATAGCTTTTTAGATAAAACTTTTGAAGCCCAATACGTATCCGATGAACGCTCAGGAATACTTTTCAATGTGTTTGCAGGAATCGCCATTTTAATTTCATGCCTTGGTTTATTTGGCTTGTCAACTTACACGGCGCAGGTAAAAACAAAAGAAATAGGAATAAGAAAAGTGCTGGGAGCAAGTGTAACAGGCATTGTAAAATTGATAAGCAAAGATTTTGTGATACTTGTTGCCATTGCAATTCTCATAGCATCTCCCATCGCCTGGTGGGCGATGAACAAATGGCTGGAAGGATTTGCTTATAAAGTAAACATCTCGTGGTGGGTATTTGCCGTTGCGGGCATATCAGCTTTATTGATTGCATTACTCACTATCATCTTCCAGGCAATAAAAGCTGCTATTGCTAACCCCGTAAAATCTATCAGAACTGAATAGGGCGAAATCTAAATAAAAATTCAAAAGTTAAAATAATACAAAGTGTTTAAGAATTATTTAAAGACAACCTTCAGAAATCTTTGGAAAAATAAAGGTTATAGTTTCTTAAATATTGGCGGCCTTGCAATTGGCATCGCGTGTGCCGGCTTAATTTTTTTATGGGTTGAAAATGAACTAACCTGGAATCATTATTTTAGCAACAGGGATAATTTATATAATGTAAAAGACCAGCAAACTTATGATGGTACTACTTTTACATTTGATGCTACGCCCGGGCTGCTGGCACAATCCATGAAGGCCGAAATTCCCGGAATAAAAAATACGACCCGGTGTACCTGGGGCAACCAGTTACTTTTTTCTTTAGGCGATAAAAGTATTTATGACCAGGGCAATTATGTGGACTCTGGCTTCTTATCCATGTTTCAATTAGAGTTTATTAAAGGCAACGCAGTAAATGCATTCAGCCAGTTGCATTCTTTGGTAATAACAGAAACCATGGCCCATAAATTTTTCGAATCGGTTGATGTAATTGGCAAAACGTTGAAAGTAAATAATGACCATGACTATGTAATTACAGGTGTTATAAAAGACCTTCCAAAAAGTGTTTCTTTTAGGTTTAACTGGCTGGCGCCATTTAAAATTTTCGAAGATGAAAATACATGGCTGCGCGAATGGGGAAATAATGGCGTGATAACTTATGTGGAAACAGTGCCGAATGCAAACTTGAACGCAATCAATAAAAAACTTTACGGTTTTATACAAACGAAAGCGCCTGATGCGAATGCAAGAATGTCAATCTATCCCATGAACAGGTGGAGGCTTTACAATAGTTTCGATACTAACGGAAAAGAAAAAGAAGGCCAGGTAAAATATGTTAACCTCTTCAGCCTGATCGCGTGGATCATTTTAATTATTGCATGTATTAATTTTATGAACCTTGCCACTGCACGGTCTGAGCAACGTGCAAGAGAAGTAGGTGTAAGAAAAGTTTTAGGCGCCGGTAAAAATAAATTAATTGCTCAATTTATAGGCGAAGCATTGTTTCTTTCATTGCTGTCAACAGTACTCGCAGTTCTCATAATTTATCTTTCATTGCCTGCATTCAATACTCTTGTGGAAAAGCAATTGTCGCTTGATATTTTAAATCCTTTGCACATTGCAGGTTTGCTCGCGATAGCGCTTATTTGTGGATTGCTGGCAGGAAGCTATCCCGCATTTTATCTTTCATCTTTTAACCCGGTAATGGTGTTGAAAGGATTAAAACTCAAATCCGGGAGTGCCGGGCTTGTAAGAAAAGGACTGGTGATTATTCAATTTTCTATTTCGGTAATACTCATCATTAGCACTGTGATTATTTACCAGCAAATACAACACGTAAAAGACCGCGAACTTGGTTACAAAAAAGAGGGGCTTATTTATACTTACCTGACCGGGAAAATGAAAACTAATTTTTGGGTAATAAAAAATGATTTGCTGAAAACCGGCCTCGTGCAAAATGCCAGCCTTAGCAACAGCCAGGTACTTCAGCTCGGCAGTAATTCAGGAAATTTTGAGTGGCAGGGAAAGGATCCTTCAAAGGAGGTATTGATAACTATGGAAGGTGTAAGCCCGGAGTATGTATCCACGATGGGGATGCATCTAAAAAGCGGGAGGGACTTTTACAATAATATTAAAACGGATAGCAGCAGTGTTATTATTAATGAAGCGCTGGCAAAATTAATTGGGAAAAAAGATGTTGTCGGCAGCATAATATCACGTACAGGAGGAGCCGAAAAACATACTGTAGTTGGGGTTATAAATGACTTTGTTTATAATTCGATGTATGCTCCTGCATCGCCTCTCATTCTATATGCTGATACTTCCAACGTAAGTGTTTTAACTATTCACATCAAACCAGGAAACAATATAAAGACAACACTTTCAAAAATTGAAAATGTTGTTAAAGCTGACAATCCCGGGTATCCTGTTGAATTCAGTTTCGTTGATGACCAGTTTAATCAATTATTTAAAACGGAAACGCTTATAGGAATATTAGCAAGTGTATTTTCAATACTGGCTATATTGATTTCCTGCCTTGGATTGTTCGGCCTGGCTGCCTACACCGCCGAAAGAAGAACAAAGGAAATTGGAATAAGAAAGGTGTTGGGCGCAAGTACGCGGGGCCTTGCAGCTTTATTATCAAAAGATTTTCTGCAGCTTGTTGCCATCTCATGTTTAATCGCATTTCCTATCGCATGGTGGATGATGCATAGCTGGCTGGGTACTTACACTTATCGAATCAAAATCAACTGGACTGTTTTTCTTGTTGCCGGGCTGTTGGCGTTATTGATAGCATTGCTAACGGTAAGCTTCCAGGCAATAAAAGCAGCAATTGCAAACCCGGTTAAGAGCTTAAGAACAGAGTAATAAATTGTCTGAACCATGATTAACCTGATTTAGAAGATTAGTATAATTCAAAGACCAGTAAGTAATCACAGTCATCATTTAATCCAAAAAGCATAGTTCATATCATGTTCAAAAATTATATCAAGATTGCTTTTAGAAATTTGCAACGACATAAAGCTTACTCGTTGCTCAACATTTCCGGCCTCGCTATTGGCATGGCTTGTAGCATTCTGATTCTGTTATGGGTGCAGAATGAATTAAGCTATGACAGATTTCATACGAATGCAGAAAATCTTTACAGGCTTACCTGCAATGCAGGTGACTTCAAGGCCGCTGTAAGTCCCGCGGGCATGGGAGCCGGGTTACAAAGTGAAATGCCGGAAATTAAATCCGTTGTGAGAATGAGTAAACCCTCGACGAATCTCTTTGAGGTCGGCATCACGAAATTTGAGGAGAAAAATGTTTTCTATGCCGACTCCAATTTTTTGCAGGTGTTTTCTTTTCCTTTAATAAAAGGAAATCCTGCTACGGCTCTTCAAAATCCTGATGCGATTTTAATTACTGAGGACATGGCTAAGAAATATTTCGGAAACGGGGAAGCTATAGGTAAGATTATTAAAAAAGACAATAGAGTCAATTTAATTGTTACAGGAATTCTTGCTAATATTCCTTCTAATTCTCACTTGCAATTTGATATCATTTTACCCATTTCATCTATTGCATCAACAGACGATGATTTGAAAAACAAGGTATGGGGAGACTTTAATTATTATACCTACATCCAACTAAATAAAAATATCAACCAATCAAAGACCTCTTTAACAGCGCTACAAGGATACATACAGAAAATTTATAAAAAGCATGGCCCTGAGATTAAAGTTGATTTTCATCTGCAGCCTTTGACCAACATTCATTTGGATTCCGATCTGCAGATAGATTTACCGGGCAAGGGAAACATCCAGTACGTAAATATATTTTTTATAGTTGCACTCTTTATCCTGGCTGTCGCCTGTATCAATTTTATGAACCTTGCCACAGCCCGATCTGCACGCCGTGCCAAAGAAGTGGGATTGCGAAAGGTGGTAGGAGCAGGCCGCGGACAACTTATGGCGCAGTTTTTAGGCGAGTCTTTAATGATTTCATTTTTGTCGTTGTTGCTTGCTGTCGGCATCGTGTACCTGTTGCTGCCTGCATTCAATCACCTTTCTGAAAAAGATCTTTCTTTTAATTTATTAAATGGAAAATTACTGTTAAGCCTTGCTGGCATTGCTTTAGTTACAGGGCTTTTATCCGGCAGCTATCCTGCATTATTTCTTTCCGGTTTTAAACCCATATCTGTTTTAAAAGGGAAATTGAAAATAGGCGGTGGCAATCTTCTCTTCAGAAATAGTTTGGTAGTAACGCAGTTTGTTGTTTCTATCATTCTTCTTGTGGGGACGGCAGTTGTTTACAAACAGTTGAATTTTATTAAGAATAAAAATCTTGGTTTTGATAAATCAAACTTGTTGTACATGCCGATGACTGGCGATTTATGGGGCAAGCAGCAGGCTTTGAAAAGTGCCTTACAAGAGAATTCCTACACAAGCAATTATTCTATCATTTCAGACCTCCCCACAAGTCTTGTTACAGGAACTATTGATGTACAGTGGGAAGGTAAGGATCCAAAGTCGCAGGTGGTGATTCCTTCCATAGATGTAGATGAGAATTTTATAAAAGTTTTCCAGGTTAAAATGTTAACTGGCCGCAGTTTTTCGCCATCATTCAAAAATGACAGCTCCAACTTTGTTATTAATGAGACAGCAATGCGGCTGATGGGTATGAGTGCGGATAATGCCGTTGGTAAAAGCATTTCCTTTAATGATGTCAAAGGCACAGTAATAGGCGTGGTGAAAGATTTTAATTTCAAGTCGTTGCAGTATACTATCGATCCATTAGTATTGCGCCTGAACAAGTACGGCGGCATTGTAATGCTTCGCACTAAGCCCGGAGCTACAGAAACTTGCATAAATGCCTTAGGTAAAATAAGCCGTAGCCTTAATCCTGCGTATCCATTCTCATATAATTTTCTCGATAAAGACCTTGATAATTTATACAAAGGCGAGCATCAAATGGGCAGCATTTTTAATTTCTTTGCCATCCTCGCCATTTTTATTTCCTGCCTCGGGCTCTATGGTTTATCAGCATTCATGGCTGAACAGCGAATAAAAGAAATAGGTGTCCGCAAAGTATTGGGGGCATCCGTTTTCAATATTGTTTATTTATTATCGGGAAAGTTTACCCGGTTAATTGGGATTGCTATAATCATTGCCGTACCTGTTTCGTGGTGGGCAATTAATAACTGGTTAAAGGGATTTGCCTACCGGATTGATATCAACTGGATTATTTTTTTGGTTGCATGCCTTGTTGCTTTATTTATTGCCCTGGTAACAGTGAGCTACGAATCTATAAAAGTTGCCATTGCGAATCCTGTGAAGAGTTTAAGAACAGAATGAACTGTTTCCCCCAAGGTTTCACATTATAAGTGATGAGCGGTTTTGAATTCGCTAAAAAATTATCCACCTTCAATGAGTGAGACAGGTAATCATTTTAGAATTAAAATTCAACCTTTAAAATACTGCTCGTGTTAAAAAATCTTCTCCTCGTTGCTTTGCGCAATTTCAAAAGAGATAAATGGTACAGCCTGCTTAATATTCTTGGGTTAACTATTGGTATTACATTCAGCCTCTTTTTAATTTTTTATATTAAAGATGAACTGAACTATGATAAGTACAATAAAAAAGCGGATAGAATTTACCGCATAGATTCTTACATAAAAGAACCTGAAAAGGAGGTAATGAATTGGGCCGTTACACCATTTCCTCTTGGCCCTACAATTAAAAAAGATTATCCGGAAGTAGAAGAAGCTGTGAGACTTGTACCCAATGGAAAAACCATGTTCAAAAATGGTGAACTGCGATTTTATGAAGACAAGACTTTTTTTGCTGACAGTAACGTATTCAAAATATTCACCTTTAATTTTATTGAAGGCAGTCCCCAAACGGCACTTGTAGAACCTAATTCGTTGGTGTTGACACAAAGCATTGCGGAAAAATATTTTGGAAAAGGAAAAAGCTTTGTAGGAAAATCTTTGCAAAATGACAAAGGTGAGGTTTATAAAATTACAGCAGTAATAAAAGACGTTCCTAAAAATTCTCACCTCATTTTCAACGGCCTGGTATCAATTAGCACCTTGCCAAAAGATTTTGCTAATAATTGGGGTAGCTTTGGCTTTTACAGTTATGTGTTATTAAAGCCTCATACTAATGCCGCCGCATTTGAAAAGAAATTGTTGCCCATGTACGATAAATACATGGCGCCCATTTTTGCACAATACAATATTAAAATCCGCCTTGGGGTTCAAAAAGTAACGGACATACATTTACATTCTAAAATGGTAAATGAACCGGAAGATCTCGGCAGCATGTCCTACATTTATATTTTTGCGGCAGTCGCATTGTTCATGTTAATTATTGCCTGTATCAATTACATGAATCTTACCACCGCTCGGTCTGCACGAAGGGCAAAAGAAATTGGAATAAGGAAAGTAACCGGCTCGTCCAAATCGCAACTGGTTGCACAATTTTTGGTAGAATCAATACTGACTGCTCTGTTTGCATTGCTACTCAGCATAGGGTTTATTGCATTGTTCCTTTCAACTTTTAATTCGCTTTCCGGTAAATTCATTTCATTCGGATCATTATTTGAACCGTCAACAATTCTTATCCTCCTTGCAATAGTTTTGTTTGTTGGCTTTATGGGCGGCAGTTACCCTGCCTTTTATCTTTCCAAATTTAATCCCGTGCATGTGTTAAAAGGAAGCCTTTCCAAGGGATCAAGTAATGTGACTCTTCGCCGTGCCTTGGTTGTGGTGCAGTTTTCTATTTCAATGATCATGCTTATTTGTACGTGGGTGGTGTACGGACAATTAAATTATTTGCGCAATAAAGACCTCGGTTTTAATAAAGATCATGTGCTTGCGATAACTGCCAATGTAAACAGCGACATACGCAGTAAAATTCTTGCTTTTAAAAATGAAGTTCAACAAAATCCAAATGTGATATCAGCGAGCAGTTCACAATCCACGCCGGGTGGAAATGTAAACTTTAACCTTTTTTCAGTGGAATCAAAAAATGGCTTTACCGACCAGGGAGTGGATTGCTATGGCGTTGATGAAAATTATTTCAAAACGCTGGGTATGAAAATAAAAAAGGGCCGCAATTTTTCAGGGCTTCCTGATACCCTGCGAAGTATTATTGTAAATGAAAATATGGTGAAATATTTTGGATGGGATAATCCTATAGGAAGAAAGTAAAATACCCGGGCGACACTACAGGCTTTTACCTGGAAGTGGTAGGGGTTGTAAATGACTTTAATCAGAAATCACTTTACAATCCAATTGCACCGTTGTTATTGTTTTACAGGCCAAACAGTAGTAGCATCCAGTTGAAGCTTGATTCAAAAAATATTCCTTCTACCATTGCCGCAGTTGAAAGAACGTGGAAAAGTAATTTCCCGGACCTGCCTTTTAATTACACATTTCTCGACCAGGATTTTGATTCACAATACGCCGCCGATCAAAAGCGGGGTAAAATATTTACCGCGTTTTCTATTTTGACGATATTGATTACTTGCCTTGGCTTGTTAGGCCTTATAGCATTCACTACCCAGCAACGGCAAAAAGAAATAAGTATTCGTAAAATAATGGGTGCAGGCATTGGGCAAATTGTGCCACTTATTACGAGGAATTTTGTGTGGCTTGTTGGGCTTTCATGCCTTGTCGCTTTCCCGGTCGCTTATTTGTTTATGGATAAATGGCTAAAGATATTTCCTTACAATACGGGTCTTGCGATCACTCCCTTTTTATTGTCGGCACTTGTCGTATTATTTGTCACATTACTCACAGTGATCTTTCATACAATAAGAGCGGCGGTTGCAAACCCAGTTAATAGTTTGCGAACAGAGTAAACTGGGAACAGCCTGTTTGATGCAGGGTGTATAGGGACATAATAAAACTAAAAAGTACATGAGACGGATTTAGGATATTAGTTATTTTTTAAAAGTTTTATTATGGTATTCTAAAAAAGATCACTTTCCAATCTCATTATTTTTCGTGGTAGCGGAGTTCGGAATGAACTGAGGATTCAATTAGAATATGCGTTTTAAATTACCCGGATCAAATTACATGATTTAATTCAACGCGGGAAAACATAGTCTCCCCGTTTATGTCCTCACGAATCCGGCGCAACGATTAGCATATTTTCATTGGCACATCATTTCTTCAATGTGTTTCAGAAGTTCAAAATCATCAATACCTCCCATGCAGCTTTTTCTTTCCCTATCCCTGGCGGATATTTAGCTGTCACAACCAGAACAAGAATAGCAATACCAATGATCAAATGTGTTTTTCTTACTAAATATCCCGGTACCTTCTTTTTCAGTGTAACCTAAAGAAGCCAGCCGCTTAATTATTTCCGTCTTATCCGCTGCTGTGCTGGTTACGCAGATCTTATTTTCGTCTTCAACAACATCCACTGTTGTTACACCTTTTGTGTGTAGCAAGTTGGACTTAACAGCAGTCATACAATCCCCGCATTGCAAATTTTTAAGATAGATTTCATGTGTTGTCATATTCGCTATTTTAATAAACAAAAAATAAACCCTGTCATTTGGCTTTTTGATATATGGAGATATGGTGTCAAACCTGAGCCCTGGTTTGGCTCTAACTTAATACTGACTTTAGGGGATAATACGTTGGTAGTTTTTCATACAATCAGTTAGAGTACGAAAATAAATACCGTCAATTCAATTTTTAATGATATTAATCAGTTCCCAGCCTGATCTTAGCTAGCAAACTTTCAGTAATGCAAGAAGTCAGGCTTCATACAAATGGCAATAGATCCTGATTTTGCAGACTATATGAGTTCATTTGTTATGGACTAGCGGAGTATGCAGTGAAGCGAATTCTAATTCGCAATATGCGAAATGTTAATACTGCTGCGTAGGTTTATTCTACAGCAAATCTGATATGATGAGTCGCGAGCAGAGCCATGAAATAAATGGGAATTTATTTTTTTTACTGTTGAAGTTACAGGTAGTCTCAATCAGACCAGCTTCCTTCTTTCTTTATTCTAATAATGTCTCCTTCTTTGTACGCAATCACACCAATGCCTCCTCCACACATCATTCCAAAAATGCATTTATTAGTTGTAGATGAATCGATGCTTGAAATCAATTTTCCGTATTTGTCATACAAGGGAATGACACAAGTTACTTGAAGTGATATTTCATATGCGCCGTCAATCTTTTTGAAATCATTCAGATGAAAAAAATAGGGAAATTCCATGCTGTCATTGTAATGAAATGAAGCCATTTCGCAAATCTTACCTTTGGTTAAGAATTTAAAGTTAAAGCCATTTATACTGTTAGGTAGGTGTCCAATAAAAATGCTATCAAATTCAAAGAGGATAGTATCGCCATAAATATTTCTCTTTTGTAAGCTTCCAAAACCGGGCATATTTCGACTCAAAAAATCTTTTTTAAATAAAAGTCTAAAAATTTCCGACGTGTCATTTTTATGTACGATAGATGGCAAGGCACTTTCACTGCACGCTGTAATTTTAGATAATGCTATTAGAATTAAAATATGTAGTAGTAAGCGCAGCGTCATATGAAGTTCAGAAGAAGGTTGACATTTTTTTTATTTAACATCGTTAAAACAATTATCCCACGGCATATTTGTTTATAACTTTTTGGGACCCGGATCATCATTCCTGGAGTGCAGTGCCAATACTTAGCTGCCTTTTTTAAAATGATCCTTGATCTCTGCTATTTGGTTCATGGTGCCAAACAACATTATTTTCATTTTCTCATGAATAATTGTTTTGCGTGGCGGGTTAATAATGAATTTACCCTCCGCGTTTTTTATACCTAAACAATTTACGCCCGTTCCATGCCAGTCAATGATATCGTCTATTGATTTATTCTTCAAACCCTCCGGTAATTCTTCATAGGCCAAAGACTCTATGTTAATTGATTCCGCTTCATCGCCCCAAAGATTATTGATGAATTCAATTACGTCAGGCTTTGATATTAATGTTGCCATGTGTGAGCCACCAATCATTTCCGGCAAAATGATGTGATCTGCTCCGGCAGTTTTTAACTTCACGGCTGTACTCTTAAGCTGCGCCCTGCTTATGATTATTAAATCCGGCCTCATTGATCTTGCTGATAGAACAATGAAGACGTTATCGGCATCTGTAGGTAATGTAAGTATTAACGCCTTTGCGTTTTTAATGCCAGCTTTCTGCAGTATTTCATCGTCAGTGGCGTCGCCATGAATATAAACCAAGGATTTATTTTCATTTAGCCAGTTTTTAATATTTATTTCCACAGTATCTATTACAACAAAATCTACATTGTTAGCCATTAAGATTTTTGCAGCCTGTTGCCCGTGGCGGCCAAATCCACATATAATTATATGGGCAGAAAACTTTTCTATTGCATTCATAAGCTTGCGGTTTTTAATGTATGATGCCATTTCCCCGCTTACAAGGTATTTTGTGAGCCTGCTAAGTGCATAGGTAAAAACGGCAAACGAGGAAATAATAAAGATTATATTGAAGATTTTTCCGGCGTCAGATAAAGGATTTACTTCATGGTAGCCTATTGTGCCGATAGTGATCACCGTCATATAAAGTGCATCAATAAAAGTATAATGCTCGATTGACATAAAACCAATTACGCCTGTAAGCATTATCAACACCAGTATGCTAAACCAAACTACAAATGGGAATAGTCGTTTCAAATGTTCCTTTTAAAAATAAAAAAAATAAAGTTATCGTTTTTGCGCTTGTGGGATGGATAGTTGTGTTGGGAGTGGCATACGTTTATACGTGACGGTGGCAGATATGGAAATGAGGGAAGATTAAGATAAGTATTTTAACTTATGGAGATGAAGTTCTTAACAATCCCCTTGAATTCTTTTTTTGTACTTCTGGATGATAGATCAATTTTAGCCGTATAGTTTTACTATTTACCATCTCACAGGTATCATAATTACCTCTCAAAACTGGTGAAACCCCTTCGAAATAAAATCTAATACTTCAGGTAAAGCAGCACGCCAGTACGTCCAGTTATGTGCGCCATCGCGGGTGCGAAATTCGTGTGGTATTTCTTTCTTGCGCATTGCAATATGCACGAGTGAATTTCCTTCATACAAGAAATCATCATCGCCACAATCAATATACCAGCGAACCGCTTTCTTCAAACTGTCAGGCATTGCATTTACCAATGCAAGCACACTCTGCCTGTCATAAAATTTTTGGATCAATGAATCTGCGATGTTGGGATCATTTCTTTTCAACCTGGTCGCAGCGTCTTCCAATGTAAGCGGCCCTGTGCCGGCACTAAGCGGGCAGGCCGCGGAAAATAATTCAGGGTGATGCAGCGCATACGTAAAAGTTCCGTCACCCCCCATAGATAGCCCGGAGATGGCGCGGTATTTTTTTTCAGCTTTGATACGGTATTTTTTTTCTACAAATGGCATCAGTTCGTCAAAGAAAAAATCTTCGTAGCGCCATGTGCCTGTGGCATTGTTGGAATAGCCCCGTGTACCTGTATTGGCATCGGGCATTATTATGATCATGGGCGTTGCCTTTCCTTCATTGATTGCCTGGTCGGTAATATGCAATACTTCTCCAAACTGTACCCAGCCAGTCTGGTCATCTCCACCGCCATGCAACAGGTACAACACAGGGTAGCTGCGATCGGAGCTTTCATAATCCGGTGGCAGATACACGGCATACTTGCGTTCCATTTTCAGGATTTTGCTGGTCATGGATAAGTTGTCCATTACTTTTCCGGTTTGGGAAAATGAGGTAAGAGACATAAAAATGATTGCGATAAAAAAAGGAAGGAACCGCTTTCTCATATTTGTAGGTTTTATTTTGGTTATCGTAAGTTTTAAAGGTAAGACATTGCCACTGTTCGACCTTCTGTACTGATGGCTTGTCTAGGTTGGTGTCGTAAGTCAGACCGGGTGACAACTATAGAAAATAAAAACCGCGTACTTACATTTGCAGATAACTATTTTTCTATGGTCAGCATCGAAGCAGTAAAGCAAATGGCTTTATCATTTCCTGAAACGGATGAACATCCGCATTTTGACCGCACCGCATTCAGGGTGAAAAAGAAAATTTTTGCTACGCTTTCTGTAAAAGATAATTCGGTAAACCTTAAACTTTCACTGGAAGATCAATCGGTGTTTTGTTCTTTTGATAGTTCTGTTATTCATCCGGTTGCCGGTGGATGGGGCAGGATGGGATTTACTTATGTCAATCTTAAGAAAGTGAGAAAGGCGATGTTTAAAGATGCGCTTACGATGGCCTATTGCAGAACAGCACCTCCAAAGCTTAGAGAGAAATTTTTGCGGGAATGACTGAAGACACTGGCCCAAAATTCCTCCTTAACTTTGTCATCTAAAGAAATCAATCAATGGGTAAGTTCAATGACAGTATAAAACCTGCACACTCAGCATTCATAAAAAAGCAGCATATCTTTTTTGTAGCGACTGCTCCATTGAGTGAAAACGGAAAGATAAATCTTTCACCAAAAGGGTTGAATTGTTTCAAAGTTTTGTCAGAAAACGAAGTGGCTTACATGGATCTCATCAGCAGTGGTAATGAAACTTCGGCACATACTTTAGAAAACGGTCGCATCACTTTTATGTTCTGTTCCTTTGAAGATTCGCCAAATATTCTGCGCTTGTATGGAAAAGGATTTGCTGTGCTTCCAGGCACAAAAGACTGGGAAATATATTCACCACATTTTAAAATATATCCGAGTACCCGGCAGATTATTGTTGCCAACATTGACCTGGTTCAAACGTCCTGTGGATTTGGTGTTCCTCTCTATGAATACACTGGTGAACGCAATATTCATTTTGAATGGGCTGAGACAAAAGGCACTGAAGGACTTCGCGAATATGTACTGGAGAAAAATTTAAAAAGCCTTGATGGCTTGCCGACCGATTTAGGATTAAGAGAATAAAGAGGCGGCCTTATTTATTTTGCCGCTTCAATGTCGGCCCAGTTTTCACCACGCTTTATGCGATAAATTTGGGTGTCTGTTACTTTAAACTGTTTCACAAGTTGTTTCATAGGCTTACCCTGCTTAAGCATTTTTTTTAGCAACATCACCTTTGTTACCGTTAGCTTAGTTACACCGGAATTTGTGTTTCGCCGGTATCGCCTTTCCTGTTTTTCTTTTATCACATAAGGGCTGCTTTTTTGGTGCTCATAATTTTCTTCCGGCGTCATCCATTTTAAATTGTGCGCTCTGTTATTTAGTTTGTTGTGGTCGAGGTGGGCAACAATAGTTTGTTTGGCGGTTGGCTTTTTAAGGAAATATTTCGCCACAAGCCGGTGAATAAGTGAATGATAGTTGACAGTTCGTTCTTTTAAATCGTGCTGGAATTTTTTGCTCAGGTTTTTCTTAAAGCCGTCTAGCAAACTGGCGGTTTCTTCTATTGTCTTTTTGCTCTCTTTATTTTCTTTTAGTGATTTTAATTTCCGCGATAATTTTAAGCTCTGCTTTTGTAAATAGTTAAAACGGTTTTGTATTTTCTCATCCCTCGGAGTGTAAAGTTTTAGCCGTACGATCCTGTATCCATTGATCATTGAGCCATTGATAATATTGCCATCGGAAACAATGTTGAATGTTCTCAATCGTCCGAAATTGGAAACTTCGAGGCGAAAATCATTGGTAAATTCAAAATCGAACTTAACAGTCTTCCATTGTTCACCGGGATAATTTTTTGTCATTGCTATATTGTAATTTTTTGAAGTAAAGACTCACGGCACATCCTCGCCACCGCCAGGTTGGTGTTATACAAGTCAGCTTATTC
This sequence comes from Chitinophagales bacterium, assembly GCA_038251675.1. GTDB lineage: Bacteria > Bacteroidota > Bacteroidia > Chitinophagales > Chitinophagaceae > Ginsengibacter. Next base: position 21,472 of record JBBSBD010000082.1, read on the forward strand.
TTATTGGCACTCCCGGGCAATCGCTTCATTAAATTAGGAATATGCCATTTGCAATCGATTCGGAAAGATAGGCACAAAAACCGATTTCAAATAATCGCGGCTAAGCATTTGGTTCAGGAGCAAGAAAATGCAGTCAGCCACGAGTTGCTGACTTCTACCCTTCAGTCTAAAAATAGTTTAAAAAAATCCGGTAGTAGCTAACGATGTCGGAGAGTTGGTAAACTTTTATTCCAGGTTAATTCTGTATGTATAAAAGTTGCCATCGGGTTGTTGTTTCATGAAACCCATTTGTTCATAAAGGCTTTGTGCAGTGTAATTGTCGACGGCGGTTGAGAGTTCTAAAAACTTTGCACGGCCTTTTTTTGCAAATTCCATTGCGCTTTTTATTAACTTTTCACCTATTCCTTGTTTGCGAAATTCTGCCTCAACATACAGGTCGTTAAGCGTCCAGTTTTTTACGGCACGTACGGAGGAATAATTTGGATAAAGCTGTGTAAACCCAACCGGTTTTTGTTTGCCCATATCGCCTGCTAACGCCACAAAAATTACAGATTCATTATTGTCTAATCTTTGCGAAATAAATTTTTTTGCCAGCGCAGCATCAGAAGGCTGTTTGTAAAAGACCCTGTATTTGTCGAATAATTCAAAAACTAATTCGCCTTGTGTTTTGTTGATTCTTATTATTTGCATGTTAGGTATGATATAAATCGAAATGGATAAATAATGTAGAGTTGCATTGAGCTTCGGGTTTATTTGATCTCATTTCCCACAGCATTCTGCGCCAATAATTTCTTAAGTAAAACTATCTGCCCTAAATGATAGTGCGTGTGTTCAATTATGCCATGCATGTTCCTGTAATAGTTGCCGTATTTTTTATCAATAAAAATATTCCAAAGTTTACTTTCCGGTAATTGTTCAATATGGATTGCAAATTTCTCCGCATCCTTCCAGGTTTTATTCAATAGTTCATCCCAGTCTCCGGCACGTTCGATTGGTGGCTGGTCAAAACTAAGTTTATCATTTGCATTGAGTGGTTCGCCTTGCAATACTTTCAGCACTTCGCTCACATAATAGTTTGTATGATATACAAGAGTGGCAATTGTGTTAAGCCCATAAATTTTCTTTGTTGCTTGTTGCCAATTCACATCAGAAAGAGTATCCGTAAAGTTTACTGAAGTCCAGTTTCCTCCAAAATACAATTGCCTGAAATGTATTGCTATTTGGTCCGATAGATTCATATTTTCAAAATTAAGGTTGATAAATGAATGATCCGTATCATCGTTGCCATAAAATTATTTTTTGCACGTAATAAGCCACTTATAACAAACCGAACATTAACTGTATCAAAAGCGAACAGTTGCTCCCTGTAGAATGACTCTTTTCTGCTGATAATCATGTGTATAAAATAACGGTATTGGCATTGCTGGTTAACAGGCAGATTCGAGAAAGATGGCCATTCTATGTCCGTAAATTTTTATATTATGCTAAAAAATTATTTCAAGATCGCCTGGAGAAATTTGATCAGGAACAAAGCCTTTTCCATTATAAACATTACAGGTTTAGCCATTGGCCTCTCCTGCTTTTTATTAATTGCGCTGTATGTATCGGATGAGCTTAGTTATGACCGTTTTTATCCGAATGCCAAAGATATTTACCGCGTAAATTCTGATGTATTATTTGGCGGTGCGGAACTGCACATTGTTCAAACCTCAGACATGCTCGGGGAAACTTTAAAGAAAGATTATCCGCAGGTA